>CANNRV010000101.1 GCA_947508145.1 Comamonadaceae bacterium | reverse complement strand
TGCCGCACCGGCGACCTGGCCACGCGCGATGCTGACGGCTACCTGTGGTACCAAGGGCGTGCAGACGATGTGTTCAAAGCCGCCGGTTACCGCATAGGTCCGAGCGAAATTGAAAACTGTTTGGTGAAACACCCGGCGGTGGCCAACGCTGCCGTCGTGCCCAAGCCCGACGCCGAGCGCGGCAATCTGGTGAAAGCCTATGTGGTGTTGTCCGCTGGCTTTGCGCCTTCAGATGCATTGGTGGCGCAGTTGCAGCAACACGTGCGCGGCCTGCTGGCTCCTTATGAATACCCCAAGGAAATCGAGTTCATCAATCAGTTACCGATGACGACCACGGGGAAAGTGCAGAGGAGGGTGTTGAGGTTGAGGGAGGAGGAGAGGGCGAATAAGTAATCATCTAATTATTTTTTGCTGTTAAAGCCCTTCATATTGTGTTCGGGGGCATCATCAATTGCCCCTCGATTGTCGAGTAAAAAAATTCAGGATTGTGATTAGGAAAAGCTTTCAAAATGAAAGTATTCAAATCGTAGGGAAGACTGAAATATCTTCTTAGCCATTTCATATCCTCAAAAAAGCTTACCCTGTCATAGTCTGAGCCTTTGAGGATTTTTTTATCACCTATAAAAACATCTGGCTTAAAGTGAACTATCGAATTTCGTTTTTTCACTAATTTATCCAGAGTTTCATATATTGCAATGCCTGTTGGAAATAAATATGAGCTTTCAATTGCTTTAGGTGCAATCAACCATTTTTTTTGAATTCAACTTTATCAAGAATTGAAAACATCTCAGCTATATTCTCGTTAGTTAAACCAACAGACAAGATGGAATTTATTAGCGCTTCACAAAGAGTGTGTGACAAAAGAATAACTACTATATTTAAATTTTTAAATCGAGTTTGAAATTGTGTAAGAAATTGATT
Organism: Comamonadaceae bacterium; assembly: GCA_947508145.1. Lineage (GTDB taxonomy): Bacteria > Pseudomonadota > Gammaproteobacteria > Burkholderiales > Burkholderiaceae_C > Limnohabitans. The sequence goes on along the minus strand of CANNRV010000101.1, from coordinate 6,408 downwards.
TTCTGGTCTTGAACGCAAATCAAGTTCATTTTTTGCTTGCATTCGAAAAAATTCAATCATCCCAGGTTTTTCTTCCTCCGAACAATTATTTAGCAAGAACTTTTGTTCTTCCCGGTTTCGGTTAAATAGTATTTCTTCCTCATGAAAATAGTCGCTCCTTGGCCGCGCCACAAAACTTTTCATTTCAGTCTCAAGGGCCACGAACGTATACCAATAAGATTTAAGTGCTTCACTGATTTCTAAATAGTCAGCGCTATGACCTGTTGATTGGGGAGAGTTTGCATTCGAAGAGTTATCAGCACTTTTATCCATCGTGGAAAAATTGAGTTTTGAGACAAGCAGTATGCCCAAACATCAAACCTATAAATTCACTAAATTCGCTACACATCAACTTCCTAAAAAGCTCAAAAATCTATCGCCAAATATATGATCTATTGATATGCTACGATCATGAAAAACCATCAAATCAGAACGCTGCTTGACCTTCATGGTCAGGTCATTGATCAGGAAGACGGTTTTTGGGTCAAGATTGATGCATGGGAGGTTGCTGCTTCCGTTGAAATTCCCCACGCCATCCGCTACTCGCTGACTTTGCATGCACCTGACGGGACGCGCATTTTGGGTTACGACAATGCCCACGCCATCAAAGTAAAAGGAATGAAATATGCAGGACAACGCATGAGTTTTGATCACAAGCACCGGCATGCTTCTGACAAAGGCGTTCCCTATGAGTTTGTTGATGCTTACCAGTTGTTATCAGATTTTTTTACAGAAGTTGATTCAGTGTTGAAAGAGGTCAAACCCAAATGAAAGTCATCAAGATCGGCATCGCTTCTCAGCAAAAAATCCGTCAGCGCGTGTTGGCCATTGCCAAGGGTGAAATCACACCTAAACCATCAGATCCGAAGGTTTGGTTTACGTCTATGCGTTCGCTGGCCGAGGTGTTGAGCGATGAGAACCGCGCCATGCTGGACGTGATTCGTCAATCGAATCCAAACTCCATCAGTGAATTGGCGCAAATGACAGGACGCAAACAAGGCAATCTGTCGCGCACCCTGAAAACCATGTCCCGTTACGGTTTGGTGCGTATGGAAAAAAACGAACGTTCTTTACGTCCGGTTGTGCTGGCTGACAGTTACCAGTTGTCTATTGCCTGATTTTGGTGCTCGGGCGCAAATTGGGCAGCATGACCTTTTTCGCCTTCGTCCAGTCCACATGGTCGCTGGAATCGTGGGTTTGCCAATAGGCGCGCTCTTGGCTTCTGGAAATGCTCAACCAAGCGCTGCTTTCGCCCTCAACTTATCCTTCTTACTCGGCCTTTTTCCTTTGACACCGCCGTTGCCTTGCGGCGCTGGCGGTTCATCTGTCGGTTCAAACCCCGGCACGTGTTCTAAATCAAGCGAAAGGCTTTCGCGTTTTTGTATCAGTTGCCAATGCGCCAATGTTTCTGCAGTGACAAAACTCACCGCATCGCCGTGCGCGCCCGCGCGACCGGTGCGGCCAATGCGGTGGGTGTAGTCGGTGGCCGAGCGCGGCAAGTCGTAATTCACCATCACGGGCAGCATGGCAATGTCTATGCCGCGCGAGGCGAGATCAGTGGTGACCACCACGTCCCAGCGGCCAGCCTTGAAATCACGCAGCACATCTTGACGCGCGCCTTGGCTCATTTCGCCATGAAACGGCGTGGCAAAAATACCTGCTTTGTACAACTTGCCGGCCACATGCTCGCAGGCGTAGCGCGTGGCCACAAACACCAGCACTTGCTTCCAGTCTTGTTCTGTCATCAGGTGGCGCAGCAAGGCACCGCGCTTTTTGTCATCCACGCGAATCGCGCGTTGGCTGATGTCCGGTTTGTGGGCTTCAAACGCTTCCACGGTGATGCGCACCGGATCACTCAGCAAGTTGGCGGCCAAGCTTTCCACCTCGGGCGCGAAGGTGGCGGAGAACAACAAGGTCTGACGCTTCGCAGGCAACAGCGCCAACACGCGTTGCAATTCGTCGGCAAAGCCCAAGTCCAGCAAGCGATCGGCTTCGTCTAGGACGAGGTGTTGAACATCATTCAGGCGCAGCGCGTTTTGATCAGCCAAATCCAGCAAACGCCCCGGCGTGGCCACAACGATATCGGCGCCTCCTCGCAAGTCCATCATTTGCGGGTTGATGGAAACACCGCCAAACACCACGGCCACTTTGAGATTGAGCGAATAAGCCAATTGCGTCAGCACACCGTCCACTTGCACCGCCAACTCGCGCGTGGGCACCAACACCAGACTGCGAACGGGGCGGCGAAAGTTGGTCTGGCGCGGCTGCAACACGTGTTGCTGCAACAGCGGCAGCGCAAACGCCAGCGTCTTGCCCGATCCGGTGGGCGCAGTGGCCCACACATCGCGAGCTTGCAGCGCAGGAGGAATGGCTTGCGCCTGAATGGGCGTGGGCGCATACAAACCCATGTCGGTTACAGCGACTTGCAGCGCGGGGGAGAGGCCAAGTTGGTCAAAAAGAACTGTCACAGTTGAACCACAGACAAATGTGGAATTGCCGAGAACAAATTGCAGCGGCTCATCGTTCGTCACCTTGTACCGGAGAACGATCCGGCACCAGCGCCAGGAAATTTGCCAGATCTTCTGGCTTGGCCGCTCCTGCTCTCTCAGCAAAAAAAGCCACGGCATTCATGGCTGACACTTTCTCGGCAACGGCCACCGTGATGAACTGGTTAAGTGAGGCCTGATCCTGTTCTGCCAATTTGCGTGCGTGTGCATACAAAGAATCAGGTAAACGAAGTGCAAACGTGCTCATAGTGCATCCTTCAAAAGAGACAAAGCCAAGGCAGGCGTTTTGACAGCAAGGCCAAAGCGCGGTGCAGCCACTGAAAAATCTTTCACATTGTGGGTGACCAGTGCATCCACCCGCGCGTTGACTGCGGCCTCCAATACCATTTCATCGCCAGGATCGCGCAATTGTGGCCGCCAGATGTAATGCAAGCTCACCGGTTCAACCCAAACCGCCAGCGCAGACAAAAATGAATCGACCTGTTCGATAGAAAAACCGTGTACTGCACGTGTCGCTTCGCACTTTAAAACAGTTTCGTACTCCAGCCACAAGGCGGGTGAAGCCGCCATACGCAGTTGAGCTGAAGCCAGCGCTACAAGCAGGGCATGAGAAGCCCCTTTCGTGCTTGTCAGGCCAGCAACCAGCACATGGGTATCCAGTAAAACCAGTTTCATGATGTTGCCAATGATATCAAGCTATGTAGAGCCAAACTGCGCGGCATTGGGCAAGGTTTATAGATTTAATTTTTCAAAGCTTTATTCGAAAGCCATAGGGTCTCTGCGTAAATGTGTGCCGGTCATGCGCCGAAGTTTTCCATCTTCGTGGCAGCAAAGCCGCCCCGGGAGGGCGGCTTTGACGTTGTGCTTATAGCAATCAGGGAGAAGATTAATTGCAATACACCTTGGCATCGTACGGGGTGTAAATGCCAGCGGTCAGAAAGCCCAGTCCCCAATTCAGCGGCGAATACACCCGCTCTACTTTGGCGACTTTCTCTGCGCCACCGCAGACGGTGGCCACATTGATGGATTGGGTTTGACCCAGTCCGCCCACGAAGAACGTTTGCATCTCTTCTTTGGTTTTTTCGCCGCCTTTGCCGTTGACCAAAGCGGTTTGGGTGGAACAGGCGCTCAAAATGAATGCCAGGCTCAGGGCGATGGTGGTGGTTTTCATGTGGGCTCCTATTTGCATGTCACACGGATATGTCTGGGTGAGTAAATGCCAAGCGTGATGAGTGTCAAGGCAACATCGCCGCCGGTTTGTTGGGTTTCAATGCTGACAACTCTGGCAGAGCCTCCGCATACGTTGGCTGCATCAATCTCTGTAGATTGGCCGATTCCGCCCACCCAAAACGTTTGACTGTCATCTAAGCTGGGCGAGTTTTTCACCTGCCCGTCGACAAGATCAAATCTTTGTACCGCGCAGCCACTGGCAAGCAGCATCAGTGAGGCAAGAATCAAGGCTGGGATTTTCAAATGCATAGTTTTCCTTTCGAAAATTAGTTATTAAAAATTAAAAAACAATTTATTTTAGTCAATTAATATTTATTTTTTTAATGGTTTTTCCCATGCATGATCTATTTTGAAGAGCTGAAAAACTGGCATATGTTTACCTTAGGCTTGCCAGCACAGCCCGCTTGGAGCCTGTTAAATTCACCAGTTGATGCCTTTCAGTCAGCGATTTCCAACCCCACACGTAAACTCCAGCCATGAAAAAACTTGAACTCACCCCTGTGCGCTTGGGACAAAGCGATTTGCACGTCACCCCGATTTGTCTAGGCACGATGACTTTCGGTCAGCAAGTGGACGAAGCCCATTCCCACACCATCATGGACCACAGCATTGAGCGCGGGGTCAATTTCTTTGACACCGCCGAGATTTACGCCGTGCCGCCCACCGCTGAGTCGTTTGGCAAAACCGAAACCTACATCGGCAACTGGCTGTCCAAACGTCCTGGTATGCGCCAGAAAATGGTGTTGGCTTCCAAAGTGGCCGGTCCGTCACGCGCCATGCCATGGGTGCGCACCGGCGACGGCATGACGGCCGCCGACATGTTGGCCTCATGCGAAGCCAGCCTCAAGCGTTTGCAAACCGATGTGATTGATCTCTACCAAATCCATTGGCCCGAGCGCCATGTGCCGGTCTTCGGCGGCATGTACTACGACCCGAAAAATGAAAAATCCGTCACGCCGATTCACGAGCAATTGGAGACCCTGGCCAAATTGGTGAAACAAGGCAAGGTGCGTTACATCGGTTTGTCCAACGAAACGCCTTTCGGCGTGCACGAGTTTGTGCGCCTGGCCGAGCAACACAATTTGCCGCGCATTGTGAGTGTGCAAAACGCGTATTGCCTGGTCAACCGAGTGCCTGAAAACGGTTTGGATGAAACCATGCACCGCCTGAATGTGTCGCTCTTGGCTTATTCACCGCTGGCCTTTGGTTTGTTGACCGGCAAATACGACGAAGCCGGGTTTCTGGGTGAGCAGTCTCCCAAGGAAGGCCGGATCACCAAGTATGAGAGTGTGCGCAAACAACGCTGGGCGCGTCCGGAAGCACTGGCTGCGGCGAAACGCTATAACCAACTCGCCCGCGACAACGGCATGACACCGACCGAGATGGCGCTGGCGTTTTGCTACACCCAGTGGCGCGTGGCCAGCACCATCATCGGTGTGACTTCGGTTCAACAATTGGACGAGGACTTGGACGCCTGGGGCAAAACACTCAGCCCCGAGATGCTCAAAGCCATTGACGATATTCGCTGGGACATGCGCGACCCGGCGGTCTGAGTTCACATGGATTTTTCACTTGTCAATCCGCTGCTGGCTGTGCTGGCGGCTTACCTGATCGGTTCGCTGTCGTTTGCGGTGCTGGTCAGCCGTGTCATGGGCCTGGCGGACCCGCGTTCTTATGGCAGCCAAAACCCCGGTGCCACCAATGTGCTGCGCTCGGGCAACAAAGCTGCTGCTGCACTTACCTTGTTGCTGGACGGTGTGAAAGGCTGGTTGCCTGTATGGGCGGTCGTGCGTTACGGCGCGGCCTTCGGTCTAGGTGACGGCAGCTTGGCCATGGTGGCGCTGGCCGCGTTTGCCGGTCATGTCTGGCCGGTGTTTTTCCGCTTCAAAGGCGGCAAGGGCGTGGCCACCGCTGCCGGTGTGTTGTTCGGCATCGAACCGGTGTTGGGTTTGGCGACCTTTGCCACTTGGTTGATCGTGGCCTATTTCTCGCGTTATTCCTCGCTTGCGGCTCTGGCCAGCGCGGTGTTTGCACCGGCCTATTATTTTTTAGGCAACCAAGTGGCTTGGTATGTGGACAACCGGGTGTTGCTGGCCACCGTCATCATGAGTGGTGTCTTGGTTTGGCGGCACCAAGCGAATATTGCTAAGTTGATGCGTGGCGAAGAAAGCCGGATTGGTAAAACCTGATTTCCACCCAAGAATCAATCGCGGAAATTGTCAAAGCTCAGCGGCAAATCAGGGATGTCTTTGCGTATCAACGCCATGGCCGCTTGCAGGTCGTCGCGCTTGGCCCCGGTAATGCGAACCGCTTCGCCTTGAATCGCTGCCTGCACTTTCATTTTGCTGTCCTTGATCACGCGCTGGATTTTTTTCGCGTCTTCGCTGGCAATGCCATTGCGCACTTTCACGATTTGCTTGACCTTGTCGTCGCCCATTTTTTGCACATCGCCTTTGTCCAGAAAACGGATGTCCACATTGCGCTTGGTCAGTTTGTTGCGCAGGATGTCGTCAATTTGCGCCAATTGAAAATCGCTGTCGCCGATCAGCGTGATTTCTTTGTCCTTGAATTCAATCGCGGCTGAGGTGCCTTTGAAATCAAATCGGGTGGCGATTTCTTTGGCGGTGTTCTC
>CANNRV010000100.1 GCA_947508145.1 Comamonadaceae bacterium | reverse complement strand
GTTTGTGCGCGGGCAGGCGGTGCGGTGTGTGCGCCATGATGCGCAGCATCTCGTCCTTGGGTTCGCCCACGCTCACGCCGCCGACCGCGTAGCCGGGGAAGTCCATCTCTACCAATCGCTCTAACGACTCTTGCCTTAACGACTCAAACATGCCGCCTTGCACAATGCCAAACAAGGCGTTCGGGTTGTTCAGTCGTGCAAACTCGTCCTGCGATCGCTTGGCCCAGCGCAAACTCATTTGCATCGATGTATTCGCTTCGGCCTCGGTGGTCAACTGGCCTTGGGTTTCATAAGGCGTGCATTCGTCCAGCTGCATCACGATGTCGCTGTTTAAGGTGGTTTGAATTTGCATACTCACCTCGGGCGACATGAACAGCTTGTCGCCGTTCACCGGCGACGCGAAATGCACGCCTTCTTCGGTGATTTTGCGCATCGCGCCCAAGCTCCACACTTGAAAGCCGCCGCTGTCGGTCAATATCGGTTTGTCCCATTTCTCAAACCCGTGCAAGCCGCCGAAGCTTTGCATGATCTCTTGCCCCGGGCGCATCCATAAATGAAAAGTATTGCCCAAAATGATTTGTGCGCCCATGTCGTGCAGGCTGCGCGGCATCACGCCTTTGACCGTGCCGTAAGTGCCCACCGGCATGAAGATAGGCGTTTGCACCACGCCGTGGTTCAGGGTGAGGCGGCCACGGCGGGCCAGGCCCTCGGTTTTTAAGAGATCAAATGTCAGCATGCGGGCAGTTTACGTGCCCGGGTAAGCCATTTTGAGAGCAGACGCACTGGACAAATCAAATTCTTTACATTAATATTTGCTTTACTTTCTGAAAAAGTAAAGGATTCCATATATGTCAAGCAATGCAGTTGTTTCCAGCAAAGGGCAGGTCACGTTGCCAGTCGCCATGCGCAATCAGCTTGGCATTGAACCGGGCTCGCATATTCAATTTGAAGTGCGGGGCAAAGAAATAGTGATCACGCCTTTACTGCCCATGAGCGCTTATTACGGCATCCTCAAGGGGTATGACTTGGGAGACATCGAGCCGCCCAAGGACCCTGACAAGGACTACGAATGAACATAGTTGATGCATCCGGTTGGATAGAGTTTTTTTTAGCCGGAGCCAATGGTCCCAAATTCAAACCCGTCATTGAAAACACCAGTGAGTTGTTGGTTTCCAGTGTCAATATGTATGAAGTGCACCGTGTGTTGTCGCGCAAACTGCCAGTTGAATTGCGCGACATGTGTTTGGAGGTGATGCGACGCGCCCCGGTGATTGAACTCAACGACGAACGCGCCATTGCGGCTTCTGAGTTGTCGCTGAAACACGGTTTGGCGATGGCAGATGCCGCCATGTATGCCATTGCTTTAGAGCACAAAGCTGTTTTGTGGACACAAGACGCAGACTATCAAGGCTTAAAGGGCGTGAAGTATTTTCCTAAGCCCTGAATTTCGTCAACAGCATGGCATCCCCATAACTGAAAAACCGGTATTGCTGAGCTATCGCATGTTGATACACACGGTGCATATGCTCAAACCCGCTGAACGCCGCCACCAGCATCAACAAAGTGGATTTAGGCAAATGGAAATTGGTGATCAGCACATCCACCACTTTGAAATCAAACCCCGGCGTGATGAAGATGCGCGTGTCGCCTTCCGTGTGACCGGTTTGCGCCCAAGACTCAAGCGTGCGCACACTGGTCGTGCCGACCGCCACGACCCGCCCGCCGCGTGCGCGGCAATCTGCAATGGCTTGCAGCGTGGCCGCAGGTATGCGGTACCACTCGCTGTGCATGCGGTGCTCGCTCAAGTCTTCGGTTTTCACCGGTGAAAAAGTGCCTGCACCCACATGCAGCGTGACGCTGGCGGTGTGCACGCCACGCTTTGCAAGCGAATGCAAAACGTCTTCATCGAAATGCAGCGCGGCGGTAGGCGCAGCCGCTGCGCCTGGATGTTTGGCAAAAACGGTTTGGTAGCGCTGTCTGTCTTCTTGCTGGTGTTCGTCAATCGCAGATTTTTGCGTGCGCTCTATGTAAGGCGGCAGCGGCATGTGGCCGTGTTGTTCCATCAAAGAGTGTGGCTCATCACTGAACGACAGTAAAAACAAAGCGCCGTTTTCATCAGGCCAGCGCCCAAGCAACGTGGCCTCAAACGCGTGTCTGCGACCGCTGCGGTCCCACATCATCAGCCGCGCACCGGGGGCAGGTTTTTTGCTGACCTTCATGTGTGCGACCACACGGTTCGGCGCTTCGCCCGCCGCATCGGCCAGCACCCGTTCGATCAGCAATTCCAGTTGCCCGCCGCTGGCTTTTTCGCCGAAGATCCGCGCGTTCACCACTTGCGTGTCGTTGAAGACCAGCAGGTCACCGGCTTGCAGCAAATCCGGCAAGTCACGAAATATGCGGTCCACCGGTTGCAAAGGGTCTCGCGCATCCAGCAACTTTGAACCGCTGCGTTCAGTCGAAGGATGCTGGGCAATCAGTTCAGGGGGAAGTTGGAAATCGAAATCGCTTAAGCGAAATGGGCGATCAATAGAAGAGGGCATGTGCTTGAGGGCCGGACGGGCCCGTTCCAAGTGAAATTGAAAGCGCAGATTGTGGCAGTAAACATGCTGGCGCGATCAAGTGAATCAAGCGGAGGTGAAAGCATGCGAGAAGCTGCGTGTCAGAATGAACGCAATGATCTTCAACGCACAAGACACCGCCGCTGGTTTGCCTTACCTGAGATTGGCGGATTGCATCAAAGAGTTACTGCTAGACGCCTCAGTGAAGGTGCCACCGCGTTTGGTACATGCCATCTCAGACACCAGCAGTTTGTTTGTCATGCCGGCCTCGGACAGCCAAGTGGCCATCACCAAATTAATTAGCTTTGTGGCTGACAACCCGTCGCGCCAACTGCCCGCTATTCAAGGCGATGTGGTGGTGTTTGATGCGCTGACTGGCCAACGTGTGTGTCTGCTCGACGGGCCCACCGTGACGGCGCGTCGCACCGCCGCTGTCTCTTTGCTGGCGGCTCAACTTTTGGCACCCAAACCCAACGGCAAGTTGTTGATCGTGGGTGCGGGTGTGCAAGGACGTTCGCACTTGGAAGCATTCGCGCAAGGACTGGGTGTGTCAGAAGTAATGGTGTCCTCGCGCAGTCGCGCCAGTGCAGACGCATTGGTGCAACACGCGATCAATATAGGTATAGAAGCGCAAGTGGTGGACAACGCAGACGAAGCGCTGGCCGAATGCAGTCTGGTGGTCACATCCACCAGCGCACAGCACATCGCCATGCGGGCGCGGCCCAGAGACGATGCGTTTGTGTGCGCCGTTGGCGCGTTCAACCCGCGCATGACTGAGTGGGCACCCGAGGTGTGTTTGCACATGGCGCAGCACGGGCGCATCGTGGTGGATACGCGCGACGCAGACCATGAGGCCGGTGATTTGCTGCAAGCCGGTTTGGATGTATCGCAATTCGCCAGTTTGCAAAACCTGGTTCTAAACAGCACCGTTGCCACGCTGAAAACAGGCCCGGTGTTTTTCAAAAGCTGTGGTTGGGCCGGTTGGGATTTGGCCGCCGCACGCTGTGTGTTGCAAGGCATGCGCGGCATGTCGTAAGCCAGGGAACAGGCACAATCGCCCCCACATGCCCGACCATCAGCCACCCGTCCCCAGCACCGAGCGCAAACCGCTGTCCCTGCCGCAAAAAGCATTGCGCAAAATGGGCTTGCTGCGCCCGGTGGACATGGCTTTGCATTTGCCCATGCGTTATGAAGACGAAACCAAGTTGGGCACACTCGGCTCTGCACGCGACGGTGACAACTTGCAATTCGAAGCCGTGGTGCAAAGCTGTCAGGTGGTGTTCAAACCGCGTCGCCAATTGCAAGCGGTGGTGAGTGATGGCAGCGACAGTTGCACGCTGCGTTTTTTCAATTTCTACCCGAACATGCAAAAGGCCTTGGAGGTCGGACGCAAAGTCCGATTGCGCGGCGAATTGCGCGGCGGCTTCATGGGCTACAGCATGATGCACCCGACGGTGCAAGCCGCCGGTTCACCCTTGGCGGCTGCGCTGACACCGGTCTACTCGAGCACCGCCGAATTGCCGCAAGCCTATTTGCGCAAAGCCGTGCAGGGCGGTCTGGCCCGCGCTTTGCAAAGCGACGCATTCACAGAAACCATTCCGCGCGAGCATTTGCCACCACGCAGTTGGGGCTTGCGCGAGAGCTTGCAGTTTTTGCACCACCCGTCTCCGGATGTGTCGCTGGCCGAGTTGGAAGACCGCAGTCACCCAGCTTGGCAGCGCTTGAAAGCAGAGGAACTGCTGGCGCAGCAGTTGTCGCAATTGCAGGCCAAGCGCGAACGCCAGTTGTTGAACGCACCAGTGCTTGCGCTCAGCACGCAAACAGACGGTGTGCTGGCGCAGTTGCAAGCCGTGTTGCCGTTCAAGTTGACCGGTGCACAAACCCGCGTGGTCAATGAAATCGCCAATGATGTGGCGCGTGCAGTGCCTATGCATCGCTTGTTGCAAGGCGATGTCGGTTCGGGCAAAACCGTGGTGGCAGCTTTAGCGGCGGCGCAATGCATAGACGCGGGTTGGCAATGCGCATTGATGGCACCGACCGAAATATTGGCCGAGCAGCATTTCGCCAAACTCATCGGCTGGCTGGCGCCGGTGTTGCAGCCTTTGGGTTTGCAAGTCGCTTGGCTGACCGGCAGCCAGAAGAAAAAGGAACGCGACAGCATGCTGGCCATGGTGGAAAACGGCGAGGCCGCGCTGGTGGTCGGCACGCACGCGGTCATTCAAGACAAAGTGCATTTCAAGGCGCTGGGCCTGGCCATCATTGATGAACAACACCGCTTTGGTGTGGCGCAACGTTTGGCGCTGCGGCAAAAGCTGTCAGACGCTGAAACTTTCGGCGAGCAAGCGACGGGCGCACCGCAGGAACCGCATTTGCTGATGATGAGTGCCACGCCTATTCCGCGCACCTTGGCCATGAGTTATTACGCCGACTTGGATGTGTCCACCATCGACGAGTTGCCGCCGGGGCGCACGCCCATCGTCACCAAACTGGTGGCCGAAACACGGCGGGATGAAATCATTGAACGCATACGCGCTCAGTTGCAAGAGGGCAGACAGATTTACTGGGTGTGTCCGCTGATTGAAGAAAGCGAGGCGCTGGATTTGCGCAACGCCACCGACACGCACCAGGATTTGTGCAACGCCTTGCCCGGCGTGATGATCGGCCTTTTGCATTCGCGCATGCCACAAGCTGAAAAGAAAGCCGTCATGTCATTGTTTGTGCAGGGGCAAATGGGCGTGCTGGTCAGCACCACGGTGATTGAAGTCGGCGTGGATGTGCCGAATGCTTCGTTGATGGTGATTGAGCACGCCGAGCGTTTTGGATTGAGCCAGTTGCACCAGTTGCGTGGACGGGTCGGGCGCGGCGCGGCGGCATCTGCCTGTGTGCTCTTGTATTCGCTGGGTGAACATGGGCGATTGAGCGACACCGCGCGGGCGCGTTTGCGGGCCATGGCCGAGACCGGTGACGGGTTTGAGATTGCCAGGCGCGATTTGGAGATTCGCGGCCCGGGCGAGTTTTTGGGTTCGCGCCAAAGCGGTGCGGCTATGTTGCGGTTTGCCGATTTGGCGGTGGACACCGAGTTATTGGAATGGGCGCAGCAACTCGCGCCGCTGATGCTGGACAGATACCCCGCGAATGCCGCGCGTCACGTGGAACGCTGGTTGGGTGGAAAATCCGACTTTCTCAAAGCCTGAACACCATGACCCTGACCGAACTGAAATACATCGTTGCCGTGGCACGCGAAAAGCATTTTGGCCGCGCCGCCGAAGCCTGCTTTGTGTCGCAGCCGACGCTGTCGGTTGGCATCAAAAATCTGGAAGAAGAATTGCAGGTCAAACTCTTCGAGCGCAGCGCCAACGAAGTGGCAGTGACTCCGCTGGGCGAGGACATCATCCGACAAGCGCAAAGCGTGTTGGAGCAAGCGGCCAATATCAAAGAAATTGCCAAGCGCGGTAAAGACCCGCTGGCCGGGCCGCTGCGCTTGGGCGTGATCTACACCATCGCGCCGTATTTGCTGCCCGAACTGGTGCGCCACAGCATAGACAAGTCGCCGCAAATGCCGCTGATGCTGCAAGAAAATTTCACCGTCAAACTGCTGGAGATGCTGCGCACCGGCGAGATCGATTGCGCCATCATGGCCGAGCCGTTTCCCGACTCCGGACTGGCCATCGCGCCTTTGTACGACGAGCCGTTCATGGCGGCGCTGCCCAGCAACCACCCGCTGGCCGGGCGTGATTCCATCAGTGCCACCGAACTCAAAGCCGAGACCATGCTGCTCTTGGGCAATGGCCATTGTTTCCGCGACCATGTGCTGGAAGTCTGCCCCGAGTTCGCGCGTTTTTCCAACCACGCGGAAGGCATACGCAAGAGTTTTGAAGGCTCGTCGCTGGAGACCATCAAACACATGGTGGCGGCTGGCATGGGCGTGACCGTGGTGCCTCGCCTGAGCGTGCCCAAAGAGGCGTTGGGTATTGCGGGCAAACGCAAAAAATCGCTAGACACCTACGTGCGTTATTTGCCCATCGTCGAAGGCAAAGATGCACCGCCAACCCGCCGTGTGGTGCTGGCCTGGCGACGCAGTTTCACGCGTTACGAAGCCATTGCCGCTTTGCGCAACGCCATCGTCGCCAGCGAATTGCCGGGCGTGACCCGTTTGTCATGATCAAGCTCTACCTCGACCTCATACGTTGGAACCGCCCCGCCGGTTGGTTGCTGTTGCTGTGGCCCAGCTTGAGTGCCTTGTGGTTGGCAGCAGGTGGTTTCCCCGGCTGGCATTTGCTCACCGTGTTTGTGCTGGGGACGGTGCTCATGCGCAGCGCCGGTTGTTGCATCAACGATGTGGCTGACCGCGAGTTCGACAAGCATGTGAAACGCACGGCCAACCGGCCTGTCACCTCCGGCGCTTTGTCGGTGCGCCAAGCGTTAACGGCAGGTGCGGTGTTGGCTCTGTGTGCCTTTGGTTTGGTGCTGACCACCAATGCGGTCACCGTGGTCTGGTCGTTTGTCGCCTTGGCTGTCACCTTGATTTACCCGTATGCCAAGCGTTTTGTCGCCATGCCACAAGCGGTGTTGGGCGTGGCTTTCAGCTTTGGCATTCCCATGGCGTTTGCTGCGGTCAATGGCGGGCCACTGACTGTGTCCGGCGTTTGGCATGCCGTGCCGCCGCTGGCCTGGGGCTTGTTGCTGGTCAATATGTTTTGGGTGTTGGCCTATGACACCGAATACGCCATGGTGGACCGGGACGATGATTTGCGCATAGGCATGAAAACCTCGGCC
>CANNRV010000099.1 GCA_947508145.1 Comamonadaceae bacterium | reverse complement strand
CAGCAAGGAATACTTGCCCCAGCTGACATCGTTCACCCACTGGCTTGCACCCAGAATGACGAAAAACAAACCCAATGCCGCCATGGCCGGATGGCGCGAAGGCTCGGGGACAAAGTAATAAGGCTTGGCGCCATGGGTAGTGCTGCTCATCTCGACTCCTTTTATTTCGCAACCACCAGATTGACCACAACAATCAATCCGATCACAAACAACAAACCTGCCACCAAGCCCACACCCAGAATGTGCAAGGGTGTGATGTGTGTCAGGTCTTCTTGAAATTCACTGTTTTTTCTGATGCCTACAAACGACCAAGACACAGCGACGATGGATCGCCACAAGGGTCGTTTGACGGGCACTGTTTTGTCCAAAGCGACAGGCGGGTTACTCATACACCTTTACCCGTTATCAAACCTGAAGACACTGTGGAAGCAGGCGCAGCAGGTGTTTTGCTGCCAACTTCAAAAAAGGTGTAAGACAAGGTGATGGTATTCACGTTCTTAGCCAATTTTGAGTCGACCACAAACACCACGGGCCACTGCTTTTTCTCGCCGGGTGCCAATGTGTATTGGTTGAAACAAAAACACTCAACCTTGTTGAAATGGGCAGCGGCTTCATTCGGTGCATAGCTGGGAATGGCTTGCGCCGACATGGTTCTGTCTTGTACGTTTTGAAATTCGTACATGACGGTGGTTAATTCACCGGGATGCACTTGCACCGAGCTTTGCATGGGCTTGAAATGCCAAGGGCCGCGCGAGTTGGCATCAAACTCCACCGTGATGGTGCGGCTGGTGTCCACTTGGGTGTTTTTCAGATCCACCAAGCGGGCATTGGAAGAACCAGGCAATTCTTTCTCGCCCAAGGCCAGGATGTTGACACCCGTCATTTCGCAAATGGCTTTGTACATGGGCACCAAGGCATAGCCAAAACCGAACATGCCGACAGCTGCAATCACCAGCTTGCGCAGCATGCGCGTGTTTTCAAAACGAAGGCTGAATGACATGGTGATGTTCAGTTAAGCAAAGCAATCTTGGCAACAATGCCGAGAAAAAAAACCGCGGCTGTAGAAGCCAGGATCAAGCCCAGCCGCAGGTTGTTTTTTTTCTCGTCAGGTGTCATGGCGCAAAACCTGTTTTTTTATCTCAGGCAACGATGCGGGTGGCATCGTGGTTCAACTTGGGAGGTGTCTCGAAAGTATGGAAAGGTGCAGGTGAAGGCACTTCCCACTCCAAACCTTCTGCGGCTTCCCAAGGACGCTGAGGTGCCGGTTCACCTTTGCCGCGCATGGTGGGCAGCACGATGAACAAGAAGAAGAACACTTGGGCAAAACCGAAGGCGAACGCGCCGACAGAAGCCAAGGCATTGAAGTCAGCGAACTGCATCGGGTAGTCAGCGTAACGGCGTGGCATACCTGCTAAGCCCAAGAAGTGCATGGGGAAGAAGGTCACGTTGAAGGAAATCAGTGTCCACCAGAAGTGGATCTTGCCGCGTGTTTCGTTGTACATCACGCCTGTCCACTTGGGTGACCAGTAGTAGTAACCGGCGAACATGGTGAACAAGGAACCAGCCACCAGCACATAGTGGAAGTGGGCCACAACGTAGTAGCCGTCTTGCAATTGCAAGTCGATGGGTGCCATGGACAAAATGAGGCCGGTGAAGCCGCCCATGGTGAACACGAAGATGAAGCCCACCGCAAACAACATGGGGGTTTCAAATGTCATAGAACCGCGCCACATGGTGGCGATCCAGTTGAACACTTTCACGCCGGTAGGCACGGAAATCAACATGGTGGCGTACATGAAGAACAACTGGCCGGTCACGGGCATGCCGGTGGTGTACATGTGGTGTGCCCAAACGATGAACGACAAAATGGCGATCGATGAAGTGGCATACACCATAGAGGCATAGCCGAACAGTTTCTTGCGTGAGAAGGCCGGAACGATTTGGCTGATGATGCCGAAGGCCGGCAAAATCATGATGTACACCTCGGGGTGACCGAAGAACCAGAAAATATGCTGGTACATCACCGGGTCACCGCCACCGGCGGGGTTGAAGAAGGTGGTGCCGAAATGGCGGTCGGTCAGTGTCATGGTGATGGCACCGGCCAACACAGGCATGACGGCAATCAGCAAGTAAGCAGTGATCAACCAAGTCCACACGAACATAGGCATTTTCATCAGCGTCATGCCGGGGGCACGCATATTCAAAATGGTGACGATGATGTTGATCGAACCCATGATGGAGCTGGCACCCAACAAGTGCAAAGCAAAAATGGCCGCATCCATGGACGGGCCCATTTGCAATGTCAGCGGTGCGTAAATCGTCCAGCCGGCAGCAGGTGCACCGCCTGGCATAAAGAACGAACCAGCCAGCATGACGGCGGCAGGAATCATCAACCAGAAGCTGAAATTGTTCATGCGGGCAAAAGCCATGTCAGCTGCGCCGATTTGCAACGGGATCATCCAGTTAGCAAAACCCACAAAGGCCGGCATGATGGCGCCAAACACCATGATCAAACCGTGCATGGTGGTGAACTGGTTGAACAGTTCAGGATTGACAAATTGCAAACCGGGTTGGAACAACTCGGCGCGGATCAGCAGAGCCAATACGCCACCAATCATCAACATGGTGAAAGCAAACAGCAAATACAGCGTACCGATGTCTTTGTGGTTGGTTGCGTAAACCCAGCGTTTCCAACCGTGAGGTGCACCGTGGTGGTCGTCATGCCCGTGGTCTGCTGTACCGTGGCCGTGGGGATCAAGAACTGCGCTCATAAGGATTCCTTAGGTAACTGGGTATGGATTAACGGGCTGCGTGCACATCGGCAGGCTGAACCAATTGACCGGTTTTGTTTGACCAATTGTTTTTGGTGAAACTGATCACAGCAGCGATTTCAGTGTCGCTGAGTTGCTTCCAAGAAGGCATGGCGTTGTTTTGACCATTGAGCAAGACTTTGATTTGCTTTTTCGCATCGCTGTCCAGCACAACCGCTGCACCGTCCAATGGTTTGATCGGGCCAGCACCTTTGCCGTTGGCTTGGTGACAGGCTTGGCAGTTGGCGGTATAAATTTTTTCGCCTTTTTGCGTCAACTCTGCCAAGGTCCAGACTTTGGAAGGATCGTCTTGTTTGGCCGCCATTTTTTTGTTTTCAGCTGCCACCCATGAGGTGTAGTCTTCTGCACTCAACACTTTCACGTGGATGGGCATGTAAGCGTGTTCTTTGCCGCACAACTCTTGGCATTGACCGTGGAAGTCGCCGGTTTTCTCGGCACGGAACCAGGTGTCACGCACAAAACCGGGGATCGCGTCTTGTTTGATACCGAATGAATTGATCGCAAAAGAGTGGATCACGTCATTAGAGGTGGTGATGATGCGGACTTTCTTGCCAACGGGAACCACCAAGGGGTTGTCGACTTTGAGCAGGTAATCGTCTGTGGGTTCGGGCTTGCCGGAGTTGGACATTTCGCGCTGGGCGTTGTCCAGGGTGGAGATGAAGCCAATGCCCTCGCCTTCACCTTTGATGTAGTCGTAACCCCATTTCCATTGGTAGCCAGTGGCTTTGATGGTGAGGTCGGCATTCGATGTGTCTTTGCTGGCGACCACGGCTTTGGTGGCAGGCAGCGCCATCAAAATCACAATCACAAACGGAACAATCGTCCATGCGATTTCAACTTTGACCGACTCATGGAAATTGGCAGGCTTGTGGCCGACCGATTTGCGGTGTTTCCAAACGGAATAAAACATCACGCCAAACACCGCCACAAAAATGACTGTGCAAATAATCAACATGAACCAGTGCAGCCAAACTTGCTCTTCAGCGATTTTGGTGACCGGGGGATGCAGGTTGAGTTGCCTGACAGCGGGACCGCCGGGCAGATCGTTGACAGCCCAGGCAGCTGTGGTGCCGAAGGCTACGAGAGCCAGAAGGGCTGTTTGCAGTTTTTTGTGGATGAGGTTGATCATGATTTGTAAGAGTCGACAGGATAAATTCATGCGATAAACCGCAAGATTGTAGCAACTGAAATTCCCTCAGAATCTGACACGAAGCTTGCTTTCAGTTGCCACACAAAGTTTTCAAAACATTCCGCTTTCAAACGAAGAAAGATCAAACATCAGACCGGCCCGGAACGCAGCATTTGCCTCATGTCGCTGAGTTCAACCCGGGTCAAAGGCTTGACCGCCATGCTTGGTGCCGCTTTGAAAGCGTGCCCGTGAATGATTTCAAAGCTGATGGCCAGTTGTCCTTGGTGTTTATCAGACACCAAGTGGGTGGCCAAAGCCTTGGTCAATTCATCCCGCCAAGCCTTAGTACGAAGCTGAGCATAGCGATTCGGATGCAAATTACGGCCCCAGGCCCGCAAATCCCTTAGCAGTTCGTTGGCGTTTTGGTAGGTCAGCGTGATGCGCTCCATGTCCATCACCGGCTGACTGAACCCGGCTTGCAACAACATATCCCCCCAGTCATGCATATCGGTGAAGTCATGGTGCGGCTGTGGCCACGCATGTTGCTGGTAAACCTCGCGCAACTCTTTGAGACTGTCCGGTCCGAGACAAGAAAACATCACAAACCCTTGCGGGTTCAAGGCCTGGCTCCAGGCTTTCATCAATTCCAGCGGGCGTGCATGCTGATGCAAACGCATATTGCTCCACACCATGTCAGCGCCATGCTCGTGTGATGTGGAATAACTCAGCTGCCGACGTTTCCAAACTTGCCACCAAGGCTGCTTGCGAGCTTGCACCAATCGTTGCATGTCTGCGTTTTGGGGCTGCACCGAAATCACCTCTGCGCGAGGGTACACGGCTTGAACCAGCCGCATGCCTCCCAATCCGCCGGTGACCGGCTCCCAGTCAATCCAACGCTGTGGTGGCTGCTTGATGTATGGCAATCGCTGCGCCATGCGTGAAGCCACCTCGTCATGCAGCCATTGGTTTTTCAGCCCCGTTTTGCGGCTGACAGTGTCTGCAGCTGTAGCGTCTATCTGCGGCAAGGCATCACTGGGAGCGGGTGAGGTGTTCACGGACATGGGTTGCGTTGTTTTCTACATTGATGGCATGTCCATCTTCACCCGAGCATACCGAACTTGCACAACACTGGGAGCCCTCATACACCCGGGCGCATGGCTGCGCGGCCCAAGTCTTTGCCGACTGTGCAACCGCTGGTGTGATGACGTGGTGTGTCGATGTTGCATTGAAAAACATTTGGACCCGCAGTTGCGCTGCCGCGCCTGCGCTCTACCAAGTGCACGTGGCTATTGCGATGACTGCCTGTTGTCACCACCGTTGTGGAAAGAAGCAGCGGCTGCGGTCAGCTATGTGTCGCCTTGGCGTGAACTCATCATCGATTACAAATTTCACCACCATGCCGGATTGCAAAAAATATTGGCGAAGCTGTTGTTGACCAAGCCTGAAGCAAAAGCATTGATTGACAGCGCTGATATCTTGGTGCCTGTGCCTTTGTCTGCTCAGCGTTTGCGAGAAAGGGGATTCAATCAATCACAGTGGGTGGCCAAACAACTTTGCCTCGAGCGCACCGACGACACACTGCTTTGGCGGCTGCGACACACACCCACACAAACCGGCTTGGACCGGCACAAGCGTATGCATAATCTGCGGCATGCGGTGGTTGTCAACCCGTCCGCACAAGTGAGGGTCATGCACAAAACCGTGTTGCTGGTGGATGATGTCATGACCACTGGCAGTACCTTGAGCGTGTGCGCACAAGCCTTATTGGATGCGGGCGCTGACAGCGTCAGTTGCGTGGTGATCGCCCGCGCCGCATTGGATAACAACTCACCCTAACCCCCGGCTTGGAAATTCATGTTCAATATTGTTCTTGTTCACCCCGAAATACCACCCAACACGGGCAACATCATTCGCCTGGCAGCCAACACCGGTTGCCACCTGCATTTGATCGAGCCGCTGGGCTTTTCCATGGATGACAAAAGCATGCGTCGCGCTGGGCTGGACTACCACGAGTACGCCAGTGTCAAAAGGTATCCCGATTGGCCGCATTTTTTAAGTTCAGCAACACCGGATGCATCGCGATGCTTTGGCCTGAGCACCCACGCCACGACCTCATTGCAACAGGCCGGTTTTGCACCGGGTGACTGGCTGATTTTCGGTTCTGAAACCAAGGGCTTGCCCGTGGCTATCCGGGAAAGTTTTCAAGCACAGCGTTTACTGCGCCTGCCGATGTTGCCGGGCCAACGCAGTTTGAATTTATCCAACGCAGTGGCGGTGGTGGTTTATGAAGCCTGGCGGCAACAGGGCTATGCCATGCCGCAGAACCCAACCGATCAGGCGTAATGACGCACCAGCGATTCAGCCACACACACCGGTTTGTCGCTGCCTTCGCGCTCTATGGTGACTTTCCATGTCATTTGAATGCCATTCGGTTCAATGGCTTCACACGCCAGCAAATGCATGTGTCCGCGCAACTTGCTGTTGACCGGCACCGGGGCCGTGAATCGCACTTTATTCAAACCATAGTTCACGCCCATGCGTGTTTGCGCAATGGAAAAAGCGGATTCGAAAAATTGCGGCAGCAATGAAAGCGTGAGAAAACCGTGGGCAATCGTGGTGCCGAAAGGGCCAGCGGCCGCTTTTTCAGTATCCACATGAATCCATTGCTGGTCATTGGTGGCCTGTGCAAACAGGTTGATTTGCTCTTGCGTCACGGTAAACCAAGGGCTGACTGCCACATCCTGCCCTATGCAAGCTTTGACATCTTCAAAAGTGGCGAATTGTTTTTTCATGTTGCTGTACGTCCTTGAATATGCATATACGCAGTGTCCTCATAGCGATGGTCATGCGGTCAACTAAAATCTCATTTTTGACTTTTCAACACATCCGTCCATGAGTGCATTCTTAGAAGAAACCGTCCTGACAGTTCACCATTGGACCGATCGCTTATTCAGTTTTACCACTACACGCGACACTGCCCTGCGCTTTTCCAACGGTCATTTCACCATGATCGGTCTGAAGGTTGACGGCAAACCCCTGCTACGCGCCTACAGCATCGTCAGCCCGAATTACGAAGAACACTTGGAATTCCTCAGCATCAAGGTGCAAGACGGCCCGCTCACCTCGCGTTTGCAGCACATACAGGTCGGCGACAAAATCATTGTTGGCCGCAAACCCACCGGCACCTTGCTCATCGATTACTTGCTGCCCGGTAAAAACTTGTATTTGCTGGGCACCGGCACCGGTTTGGCACCCTACCTCAGCATCGTGCGCGACCCGGACACCTACGAGCGTTTCGAAAAAGTCATCATCGTGCACGGCGTGCGTGAGGTGAAAGAATTGGCCTACCACGATTACTTCACACAAGAGCTGCCTAAGCATGAATTGCTCGGTGAAATGGTG
>CANNRV010000098.1 GCA_947508145.1 Comamonadaceae bacterium | reverse complement strand
TTATTCTGACGCAGTGCGCCATTTTCTTTCAGCATCATCCCACGCCGTCAGTGCTTGCAGGTCCGGTACCCATGCAAGACCCGATTTCGCGTCAGAAGATTCTGCTTCAGGCGTGACCAGCACATCCAGCAAGGCCGGGCGGTTTTGCAGCGCCAGTGCGATGGCCGCCGGTAAATCTTCAGCCTTTTCAACACGTTGCGCGTGCATGCCGAAAGCGCGGGCCATGGCGGCGTGGTCGGAAAACTGCAAGCGGGTGCCAACGACCCGGCCATGGGTTTGCTGCTGGTCGCGCACTTCGATGGCCCATGAACCGTTATTGGCCACAACCACCAGCAACGGGGCTTGGTGCCGCACGGCGGTGTCAATCTCCATGGCATTAAAGCCAAAAGCACCGTCACCGGTGGCTACCACCACGGTGCGACCGGGGCAGGCCAGGCTGGCGGCGACGCCAAACGGTGTGCCCACGCCTATGCAGCCCAAGGGTCCCGGGTCCAGATAGGTGTCGGCTTGCAAACCCACACGCGCAAAGCTTAAAAAGTCGCCGCCGTCGGCCACCACCACCGCGTCTGCGGGGAGTTGCTTTTGCAATTCAGCCAACAGCCGGTTCGGGTGCATCAGTCCATCGCTGCCCGGGGCTGCCTGCTGCATGCTGACCTGCAATTTGGCCGCGCGTGCCTGGTGTTGCTGACGCAAACCACTGAGCCATACAGCGTCACTGGCGGGTGTGCGGCCTTGGGCTGCATCGCACATGGCTTGCAAGCTGTGTGCCACATCCGCCAGCAATTCCACTTCACCGCGCCGGTTGTCGCGTAATTCAGCGGCGTTGTCGGCCAGCCGAATGAACTTGGCCTCGCCAAAAATGGCGGGAGATCCAAAAGCGAGCTGGAAATCGAGTTTGCGTCCCAGCGTGACCACCACATCGGCCTGGCCCATGACACCGCCGCGCATGGCCGCCACCACACTGGGGTGATCAGCAGGCACTAAGCCACGGCTTTCACCGGTGTCCAGATAGGCCGCGCCCAGCATGCTCAACAGTTGTTGCAATGGTTTGCCAGCGCCCTTGGCTCCGCGCCCCGAAATAAACAAAGGCCGTTTGGCCTGCCACAACACGTCGACCGCCGCTTGCACATCTGCGGGCAAGGGCAGGGCCACTTGGGCGCGAACCGGTTTGAAAAATTCGGGCAGCAACACGGCTGCTGGGGGCGTGCTGCGCAACACATCGACCGGGAAGTCCAGGTACACCGGGCCCGGCTCGCCGCCTTGCCCCAAGGCCCGCGCTGCGGCTTCGTTCAACGTGGAGAGCGCCAGCGCGGGGTGCCGCACGGTTCTGGCCAGCCGGGTGATGGAGGCCACCAGCTCGGTGTGCACCATGTCTTGCAAAGCGCCCCGGTGTTCCTGCGCCAAGGGCGGTGTGCCTGATATCACCAGCACAGAAGCGCGGGCCACATGCGCATTGGCGATGCCGGTCATGGCGTTGGTGACACCTGGCCCGGCGGTGATCAGGGCCACGCCCAGCGTGCCGGTCAGCTCGGCCTCGGCATGCGCCATGTACACCGCGGCGCGTTCGTCCCGCACGTCGATGATTTGAATGCCATGCGCGTCCAGCGCCATCCATATGGGCATGATGTGGCCGCCGCACAGACCGTAAACCCTTGTCACACCTTGGCTTTTGATAAATCGGGCAATCACATCGGCCACTTGCTGGCCGTCAGTCAAAGGGGGTTGGGTAGTCATCGTGTGGTGTTCTTTCTTGGGTAACAGGGGACAGGCATGAATGTGTACAGGGATAACACCGAGTGAATTCTGAATTCAGAATACTATATTCCTTGGGTCTTGTGACACAAATCAGTATTTAACCTAGAGACACTGCCTTGAGACAGCTATTGAATATTTCCGACATGGTCCGTTCGCATGCACGTTTGCGCGGGCAAGACACCGGGGCCATGGACTCGCGCCGCAGCATGAGTTTCGCCGAATGGGACCAGCGTGCGGACGGTCTGGCCGCCGGCTTGTTGGCCCAGGGTTTGAAACATGGTGACCGGGTGGCCGTGCTGGCGCACAACTGTATTGAATGGATGGAAATCTATGTGGCCTTGGCGCGCGCCGGGCTGGTGGCGCTGCCGCTGAATTTCCGTCTGACCGGCCCTGAAATCGCTTACATATTGCAAGATGCACAAGCAGCTGCTTTGCTGTGCACCCCGGTGTTGCAAGACAGGGTGCTGGAGGTGCTGCCCGCGCTGGGCTTGCGGCTGCAACTGCAAATAGGCGGAAACACCGCGCCCGGCTGGCTGGACTACGACACCTTGATTCAGCAGGCCGTGGCACCGCAGCACTGGCCTGATGTGAAACCGGCTGACACCTGTGCGCTGATGTACACATCGGGCACCACCGGCAAACCCAAAGGTGCGATTCGCAGCCACGAGGCCAGCACTTTGATTGCCTACGCCACGGCCATGGAAATGGGCTTCACCCGCGACGACAAAGCTTTGCTGATCATGCCTTTGTGTCACGCGAATTCGCTGTACTTTGCCAATACCTTCATGCATCTGGGGGCGTGTATTGCGATTGACGACAGCGCCAGTTTCGACCCGGCGCGTGTCATGCAAATGCTGTGCAGCAACGGCATCACTTTCACGTCACTGGTGCCCACCCACTACATCATGATGCTGGCCTTGTCCGCCGAGGCCACAGCGCAATTCGCCACCGGCAGCGTGGCCCGCTTGCTGATTTCATCTGCGCCGGCCAACGAAAGCCTGAAGCGCGACATCCAAAAACTGTTCCCGAACGGCCAGCTGTATGAGCTGTATGGTTCGACAGAAGCCGGTTGGGTGACCATCTTGCGACCCGAAGAACAGTTGACCAAACTCGGCTCGGTCGGGCGCGAATGGGCAGGCAGCGGCCCCATTCGCATACTGGATGAAAACCGCAATGAAGTGCCCGACGGCGAGGTCGGCGAACTGTATTCATGTACCTCGTATGCGTTTGAAGGCTATTGGAATGCCCCCGACAAAACCGCCCAAGCCTATGCCGGTGCCTGGTGCTCGGTGGGCGACATGGCGCGTCGCGATGCCCAGGGCTACATCTGGTTGATGGACCGCAAAAGCAACATGATCATCAGTGGCGGTGAAAACATTTATCCCTCGGAAGTGGAAGCCGTGCTGGCGGCGCATCCTGCGGTGCAGGAAGTGGCGGTCATCGGGGTGCCGGATGAGAAATGGGGCGAAACCGTGCAAGCCGTGGTGGTGCTCAAAGCCCATGCAGATTGCCATGCGGATGAACTCAAGCAGTGGTGCAAACAACAGCTCGCAGGGTACAAGCAACCCAGAATCATCAGTTTTATCGATTCAGCACAAATGCCGCGCACGGCCACCGGAAAAATCGTGCATCGCCGCTTGCGCGAACAGTTTGCCCAAGCCGTCACCAGTGCTATCTAGTCTGAAACACCTATTTCATCACCGGCATAACTGCTTTACAACCGTCTCCATGAACCCAACTCGACGTCACATCATTCAAATCGCCAGCGCCGGTGCAGCCGGTGTCTGCGGCATTCCGGTCTGGGCCGAAGGCATCGTCAGCGAAATCCAAAAAGGAGACCAACTGATGGCTGCCAAAGGCGACAACAAGCAGCCTTTGAAAGTGCAAGACATTCCCATCGGTGTCAAACCGGTGTTGGCATACGCCATGGACCCGGCCACGCAAAAGCTGCGGGACGCCTCGCGCATGGACAAATTGCTGCTGTTGCGCTTTGACGAAGCCGAACTCACGCCCGAGGCCAAGGCGATTGCCGTCTCCGGCGTGTTGGCGTTTTCAGCCATTTGCACGCACCAGGGCTGTGAGGTCACCGAATGGTCCAAAGCAGACAAAAGCCTGCTGTGTTTTTGCCATTTGTCCAAATTCAATCCTTTGCAAACCGGTTCCGTGGTCAAAGGCCCGGCATCCAAAAGCCTGCCTTGGATCGGATTGGCCAGCGACAACGAGGTGCTGGTCATCAACAGTGGGTTTTCAGCCAAACCCGGCGCATAAGACCGGGTTATCAGTCGATGACCGGCAGCGGGCCGGCTTCATTCACCCCCTTCACAGGGCATCCATTCATCAGAGGAGAGAGAGCATGAAGTTGACATTCAAACCAGTCGCCGCAGCCATGTCGCTGTTGCTGGCATCTGTGGCCGTTCAGGCCGCCGGTCCCTACAACGCAGTGACAGACGCGCGTTTGCAAAACCCCGAAGCACGTAACTGGTTGTCCACCCGTGGCAACTACCAAGGCTGGGGTTACAGCCCGCTGGAAAAAATCAACGCCGGTAACGTTGGCAAGTTGCAGCAAGCCTGGTCGTTCACCACCGGCGTGCAAGAGGGCCACCAATCACCACCTATCGTGAATGATGGCTATATGTACATCACCACACCGCAAAACCAGGTGATTGCCCTGGATGCCAAAACCGGCATGGAACTGTGGCGCTACAAAAAAGAAATCCCGGCTGAACTGTTTCAGTTGCACCCGACCAACCGGGGTGTGGCTCTGTATGGCGACAAAGTGTTCGTCGCCACCACCGATTGCAATCTGGTCGCCTTGGATGCGAAAACCGGCAAAGTCGCTTGGACTGTGGCCATTGAAGACTGGAAAACCGGCTACTACATGACCCTCGCACCGCTGGCCGTCAAAGGCAAGATCATGGTGGGTGTTTCCGGTGGTGAATACGGCGTGCGTGGCTTCATAGCCGCAGTCGATGCCAACACCGGCAAACAAGCTTGGAAGCGTTACACCATTCCTGCACCTAACGAACCCGGTGGCAACACATGGCCTGACAACGGCTCTTACAAAACCGGCGGCGGCAGTGTCTGGGTAACCGGCACATATGACGCGAAAACCAATATCGCTTATTGGGGCACCGGCAACCCCGGCCCATGGACACCCGATATGCGTGAAGGCGACAACTTGTACGCCAGTTCCGTGTTGGCTATTGACGTGGACACCGGCGACATCAAAGGTCACCACCAATACGCCCCCAACGATTCATGGGACTGGGACGAGGTCACACCGCCGCTGTTGATCGATACCGAAATCAAAGGCCGCAAAGTCTCTGCTGCGGTGCACGCTGGTCGTAACGGCTACCTGTGGGTGCTGGAGCGCTCAGGTGGTGCCATCAAGTTTGTGAACGCCTGGCCTTATGTGGGCAACAACGTGTTCAAGAGCGTGGACCCGGTCACTGGCCGTCCAACCTACGACATGGCCAGAAAACCCAGCCTGAAAAACGGTGCTGATTTCTGCCCGGGTCTGTGGGGCGGCAAAGACTGGTCTCCTGAAGCCTACAACCCGAAAACAGGTTTGTTCTACATTCCTGCCAACAACAATATGTGCTCCGTGCTTCCCAAAGGTGAAGCCACACCTTACAAAGCAGGGGAGTTGTACATTGGCTTTCCGATTGGCGAAGTCATCACCAACACCCGCCTTGGCCCTGGCGCCAAAGACCACATTGGCGAACTGCAAGCATGGGACATCAAAACAGGCAAATTGGCTTGGACCCACAACTTCAAAGACCAGCTGTGGACTCCTTTGCTGACCACAGGCGGCGGCCTGGTGTTTGCGGGCGGTACACCTGACCGTAAATTCCGCGCCTTCGATGCCAAAACTGGCAAAACACTGTGGGAAACCAATGCACCTTCCGGCGTGATCGGTGTGCCAAGCTCCTACGAAGTGGACGGCGAGCAATACATCGCTGTGCAAGCCGGTTGGGGTGTGGATGCCCAGCGTCTGGCCGGTGCGATCGACAACGTCAAAGGCACCACCACCTTGGTTCCCCAAGGCGGTACTTTGATGATTTACAAATTGCCTAAGAAATAATTAGGTCCCCGGGCTTACCCGGTTTAACGGCCCCGCTTTTCGGAACGGTGGGGCCGTTTTTTTATGGGCGATTCACGCGACTTGAAAAAATATATCCGGTCAATGCATTACCCAGCGTGCATGTTGTCAGCGCATAACTAGCCAACCCAAGCCTTGCAAAGAAAACTCCACGCAATTCATATCGCCTTTGGCACCACTGCGATCGACCACCAGAAAGTCGCCGTCATGCAAAGCCAGCAATGGATGGTGCCAAGTGCCTTTGGCATAGTTCACACCCTGAGTCGCAGTGGCTAAAAAACATTGCGCTTGGTCCATCAGCGGTTCGTCGACGCCGGGTGCGACCACCACCAGATACGCGTGGCCGGACATTGGCATGAAAGCCTGAGAGCCCAATGGGTGTTTTTCCAAGACGCTCAATTCCATCGGCACCGGTCTGGCCTTAGCGCGAAAAATACTGATGCTGGCTTGCCCGCCCAAGTCGTTTGCGTCCACCAGTGCCAAACGGTCATAGCGTTCGGCATAGCCTTGGTTGATGCTGAAATGTTTAGCCGCATCGTTGGCTTGAATCACATCGCCGAATGCCTTGAATGCCTCTGCGGTCAAAGGCTGCACTTGCAAAACACGGGATGATGCATTCATGGCTAAAGCCCGGCTTAAAAGCCGACCACCTGGCCGCGTTTGACAAACTGTCCCATGCCTTCGCGGCCCAGCCATTGCTTGCCGTCCACAATCATCTGGCCACGCAAAAACACTTTTTCTACGCGGCCTTGCAGGGTGCGGCCTTCAAGCAGGGTGTAGTCCACGTTGCTGTGCAAATCGCTGGCGTGTATGGTTTGTGTGACCGCCGGGTTGAACAACACCACGTCCGCGTCGCTGCCCACCGCAATCGTGCCTTTTTTCGGGAACAGACCGAACAACTTGGCAGGTGAGGTGGCGGTCAGTTCCACAAAGCGGTTGAGCGAAAACTTGCCTTTCATGACACCGATGTCAAACAGGCTGACCAAGCGGGTTTCAATGCCGGGCGCACCGTTGGGAATCATGGAGAAATCGTCTTTGCCCATTTGCTTTTGCTTTTGGTAGCCCAAGTGGCCTTCTTTCATGCAAAACGGGCAGTGGTCGGTGGCAATCACTTGCAAGTCGTCGTAACGCAGCGCACGCCACAAATGTTTTTGGTCGTTGGCGGTGCGCAGCGGTGGTGTCATCACGTACTTG
Source organism: Comamonadaceae bacterium (assembly GCA_947508145.1). Taxonomy (GTDB): domain Bacteria; phylum Pseudomonadota; class Gammaproteobacteria; order Burkholderiales; family Burkholderiaceae_C; genus Limnohabitans. The sequence goes on along the minus strand of CANNRV010000098.1, from coordinate 315 downwards.
GCAATCTCGAAGTCATCGCTGCTGTAGACCGATTTGTCAAACAGCAAATAGTGCGGACAGGTTTCGGCAAACACCGGAATACCTTCGGCGCGCGCTTGCACAATGTGTTTGAGGGCATCGTTGCTGGACACATGCACAAAGTAAATCGGCGCTTCAGCGAGTTCAGCCAGGCGTATGCCCCGGTGCGTGGCTTCGCCTTCCATGATGGACGGGCGGGTCATCTCGTGGTAACGCGGTGAGGTGTGACCGGCGGCCAGCGCTTCTTTGATCAGCAAATCAATGACCGTGCCGTTTTCTGCGTGCAAAGCCAGCATG
>CANNRV010000097.1 GCA_947508145.1 Comamonadaceae bacterium | reverse complement strand
TCGCATCACTGAAGCCGCGAAATTGCGCCACGCCTGCGGTGCATACGATGGCATCCACTTTCCCCACACGCTGCATCAAGCTTTGCAGCGAAGCCACATCCGATATGTCTACCGGGTGAGACTGGCTGGAGCGCGAAGCCTCGATGACTTCATAGTTTGTTTTTAAAAGTTGGGCGATGGCCGACCCCAGCAATCCGCTGGAACCAATGATCAATGCTCGTTTCATGTGATGCTCCTGTTGTTTCACAAGGGGGATTTTTCTGCCTCAGCTGGTTGGTGACAAGTAGCTCACCCGTAGAATTTGATTCAACCCAAAGTTGAAAATATGCACCTGAAATCACTGAATGCCTTTCTTATGACAGCAGAGCTGAAAAGTTTTTCAGCTGCCTCGCGTGTGTTGGGTTTGACACCCGCTGCTGTCAGCAAATCGATTGGCGAGTTGGAGCAAACGCTGGGCATCCGGCTGTTTCATCGCAACACCAGAAACCTGTCTTTGACCGAGGACGGTCACAGGTTGCTGCTGGCCATTTCACCCGCTCTCAACACCTTAGAGCAGGCCTTGAGTCAATCCAAAAGTGTTGAGATGGAGCCAACCGGTAAATTGAAAATCAATATCCCGGAAAGCTTTGGTAAAAAATTCATTCTGCCGTTGTTGCCTGAGTTTTTACGCAGGTACCCGTTGATTGAATTGGATATCCATTTGCAAGATAAAAAAATCGATCCTGTCAGCGAAGCCTACGACATCAGTATTGGCAACCTGGACGACACAGACAGCGGGTTGGTTTCAAGAGAGTTGTGCCAACTCGAATTGGTCACCATCGCCTCGCCTGCTTATTTAGACACACATCCAGCACCGAAAAAGCCCGCCGATTTATCCCATCACAGATTGGTGGGCTACAGACAATTGTCAACGGGGCGCAGTGTCAACTGGAGGTATAAAAACGGTCAGGATACTGTCACTGTTTCGCCCGATGGCCATTTAACTGTGTCCAATATTGAAGCTGTGGTGATGTGTGTGCAAAACGGTTTGGGCATCGGCAGTGTGGGAAGGTGGCTGGTGAAAGATGCCCTCCAAAAAGGTGAGTTGGTGCAACTATTGAAAAAATACAAGCGTGCACCCTTGCCCGTGAAAATTTACTTTGCCAGCAGAAACCAACAGGCTAAAAAGGTCCGAGTGTTCATAGATTTTTTGTTGGAAATGAAGAAGAGCCATTTTTTTGAATAAGAACGGCTGCGAAGCAATGAGGTGGCGTTTCAACCGCTGTTCATGACTGTTCACATCTTTGGCAGCGACTACACGCACATAAAAAAACCGGCTAAAAGCCGGTTTTTCATGAAGAGGTGACAGCCTCAACCCATCAACAAACCATGGGTGCGCGCAAAGTGCAGGGTTTGGGTACGGCTTTTCACACCTAAGCGGCGGAACAGACGCCACAAGTGCACTTTGACCGTGTGTTCGCTGATGCTGAGTTCGGCGGCGATGTCACGGTTGGACAAACCACGGTCGAGCATCAGAATCAATTGTTTCTGGCGCTTGGACAGCTTGATGTCGCCCAGCACCACGGCATCGGCATCCACTTCGTCGTCATCAGATTTCAAAATATCCTGAATGGCAGCGGAGATTTCAGCGGTGTCAGTGGATTTTTCGATGTAGAGATCTGCACCGGCTTCCAGGCAGGCGTCCCGGGCTTCACCGGAGGGCATAGCCGACAACACCACCAGCGGGATTTCGGGGTACATTTTTTTCACGTCCGAGATGGCGGTTGCACCTTTGACGCCGGGCAACAACAAGTCCAGCACAAACAATTCAGGCTCGCCGTTTTTGATCAGCGCAGCTTGAAGTTCGCTGTACTTTTCAAGTTCCACCACTTTGGAGGCGGGACGCAGTCGGCGCAACAGCATACCGATCATCTGGCGGACCATGGGGTGGTCATCAATCACATATAAGCTCATAGTTATTCTCCGGGTGTCATCAATAGTTCAGGCCCATGGCCTCGCGCACATCGCGCATGGTGTCTTGCGCCGTGGCACGTGCTCGCTGTGTTCCAGCGTCAACGATATCACGAACAAGGCGTGGATTTGAAACAAAAGGTTCGGCACGTGCCAACATGGGTTGTTGTTCTGCAATGATGGCTTCAATGACGGGCTGCTTGCACTCCAGGCAACCTATGCCAGCCCGGGTGCATTCGGTTTTGACCCACTGGCGGGTGGTTTCCGGTGAATACACCAGGTGAAATTGCCAGACCGGACAGCGGTCCGGGTTGCCTGCGTCGGTGCGTTTGACACGTGCCGGGTCGGTCGGCATGCGTTTGACTTTGGCTTCAATGCTGGCCTTGTCTTCGCGCATGGCGATGGTGTTGTTGTAGCTTTTGCTCATCTTGGCGCCGTCAAGTCCGGGCAATTTGCTGGCTTCGGTTAACAGCGCATGCGGTTCGGTCAGCACGGCTTTGCCGGTGCCCTTGAAATAGCCTTCCAGCCGCTCGCGGTCTTTGTCTGTCAACTCGGGCGCGGTTTGCAAATAGCCCAGTGCACCTTCCATCGCTTTGGTGTCGCCGGTTTCCTGAAACTGCTTGCGCGATTTTTCAAACCGCTTCACGCTGTCCTTGGGCAGCTTGGCCAGACAAACCTGCACCAGTGCGTCAAAGTCGGGTTCGCGGCCATACAAATGGTTGAAACGGCGGGCGGCTTCGCGGGTGAGTTCGACATGGCTGGCCTGGTCTTCACCGACCGGCACATGTTTGGCTTTGTAGATCAGAATGTCGGCGGCTTGCAACAAGGGATAGCCCAGAAAGCCGTAAGTGGTCAGGTCTTTGTCTTTGAGCTTTTCCTGCTGGTCTTTGTAAGTGGGCACACGTTCCAGCCAACTGATAGGCGTGCCCATGGCCAATAGCGTGAACAACTCTGCGTGTTCGGGAATGCGGCTTTGCAGAAACAAGGTGCATTTGTTCGGGTCCAGACCGGCGGCCAGCCAGTCGATCACCATTTCATACACATTTTTTTCGATCACCTCACGGCTTTGGTAATGCGTGGTCAGCGCATGCCAGTCGGCGACGAAGTAAAAGCATTCCATCTCGGATTGCAGGCGCACCCAGTTTTTCAGTGCCCCGTGGTAGTGGCCCAGGTGGAGTGCGCCGGTGGGGCGCATGCCGGAGAGAACGCGATCGGTCATGGTGTGGGCAATTGCAAATAACTGGCCAAGGGCTGCAACAGCCATTGGATGGAAAACAAGGAGGCTGTCATGATAGGCAACATCCACAAGGCGTTAACGACACCCAGCAGAACCAGGCCCATGACGATGAAAAAACCGAAGCGTTCGATGCGGGCAAAACCCACAGCCATGCGCCAGGGCAACAGACCGACCACAATCCGCCCGCCGTCCATCGGCGGTATGGGAAATAAGTTGAAGGCAAACATCACCAGGTTGGTCAGCAGCCCGGCTTGTGCCATTTCATAGAAAAACCGTTCTTCGGCACCGAAGCCGGTCAAGAAGTAAAGCACCGTGGACCAGGCCACGGCTTGAATCAAATTGGACATCGGTCCGGCTAAGGCCACCCAAATCATGTCGCGTTTGGGATGCCGCAATCGGGAGAAATCGACAGGCACCGGTTTGGCGTAGCCGAACAAAAATTGGCCTTGGGTGGCGATGTACAACACCAAGGGCATGGCAATGGTGCCGACGGGATCGATATGCGGAAAGGGGTTGATAGTGACCCGGCCCATGGCCCAGGCCGTGTTGTCGCCAAAAAGCTTGGCGACATAGCCATGCGCCGCCTCATGCAAAGTGATTGCCAGTAGTACTGGCAAAGCATGGGTGGTGATTGTTTGAACTATTTCATTGAAACTCACCGGCAGATTCTCTCACTAAACTGGGTAGATTTAATATTAAATTGATATGAATCAGTAATCTTTTTCGTGTAGCGGGGTCACATAGGTTCCATCTAAAGACATTCGTTACACACAACTAGAGTCCTAAAAGACTTATTTCGCCTCTGCCCTGCCGAATCAGCGCCGGATCGCCACCGTTGCCCATAGGTGTCAAATCAACAACAGTTGTCGCTTCCATGGCACAAGCCCCGGCATCAATGACGGCGGCGAGCTGGTGTTCATAGCGTTCCCGGATGTCGCTGGCATCGTTCAGCGGCTCGGTCTCGCCAGCGGGTATCAAGGTGGTGGACAACAAGGGTTCGCCGTGCAAGTCCAGCAGGTGCTGCAAACACACATGGTCCGGCACCCGCAAACCTATGGTTTTGCGCTGCGGATGCGCCACGCGTCTGGGGACTTCTTTCGTGGCCTCTAATATAAATGTGTATGCGCCGGGGGTGGCGGCTTTGAGCAAGCGGAACTGGCGGTTGTCCACCTTGGCGTAGAGCGCGAGTTCACTCAAGTCGCGGCACAACAGCGTGAGGTGGTGCTTCTCGTCCACCCCGCGAATCCGCCTCAGTTGGTCGATGGCGGTTTTGTCGTCCAGGTGGCACACCAGGGCGTAACTGGAATCGGTGGGCACCGCCAGCACTTTGCCTTGTTTCAACATCTCAACCGCTTGTTTCAGCAAACGGGGTTGCGGGTTGTCAGGGTGAACTTGCAGCCATTGGGCCATGGAGAAAAGCGCAATCGCGCGGTTACTGAATGCGGTCGGCCAGCAGTTCCCATACCGGGGTGAGGTCGCCGGGCAGCCAGGGCAGGGTGCCCAGGTCGGTGTGGCTTTCATCCGGGCTGTGGAAATCGCTGCCGCGTGAGGCGGCCAGATCAAACTCCCGGGCCATGTCTGCGTATTCAATGGCTTCTTGCGCTGAATGGCTGCCGGTGATGACTTCCACCGCTTGTCCGCCGTGGTTTTTGAATTCGGTGAACAAAGCGAATTCTTCGGTTGGCGTGAAGCCGTAACGCGCCGGGTGGGCGATGACGGCAATGCCTTGGCAGTCGCGTATCCAACTGACCGCGTCGCCTAACGAGGCCCAGCGGTGCGGCACAAAACCGGGTTTGCCTTCGGTGAGAAAACGCCTGAACACTTCGTGCGTGTCTTTGCAGACACCGGTCTCCACCAAAAAGCGGGCGAAGTGGGTGCGGGAAATCAAATCCGGGTTACCGGCATAGGTAAGTGCGCCTTCAAAACTGCCGTGTATGCCGACTTTGGCCAGACCGGCGGCCATGTCTTTGGCACGTTCGTGTCGACCGCCGCGCGTGGTTTGTAAACCGGCCAACATGCGCGGATCGTTCACATCAAAACCTAAGCCGACGATATGCACCGTGTGGCCAGCGAAGGAGACTGAAATTTCGGTGCCGCTCAAGTAGCCCATGCCTAGGGCTTTGGCGGCGGCGGCGGCGCGGTGTTGGCCGCCGATTTCGTCATGGTCGGTCAAAGCCCAAAGCTCGACACCATTGGCATGTGCACGTGCCGCCAGCGCCTCTGGCGTGAGCGTGCCATCTGAGATGACGGAGTGGCAATGCAAATCGGCGTTGAGTATGTTCACAGTTCGATTCTAGGCGGTGCGCATGTTTTCAATATGCAGTTTGAGTTTGCGCTGGCCTTGCCAACTGTCCAGCACCAAGCGGTAAGCCACTTCGGCGTAAGCAGGCAAAGCTTCTGTGTGACCGAACCAGATGCCGTCTATGCCTTGGCCGTGCAATTTCAGTTTCAGCGACAAATGTTTTTCACCGACGATGCGCTGGCTGATCACTTCCACCGTGTCGTGGAACAAGGGCGCGGCAAAGCCCTGGCCCCAGACCTGGTCTTGCAACTCGATGGCCACGTCAGGGCGCAGGTGCGCCGGGGCCAGCGGCCCGTCGGTTTCCAGCGACTGCGCCAAGGTGGCCGCGTCCAGCCATTGCGCGGCGATATGTTGCAACGCGGCTTCAAACGTGGCCAGATCGTCTTCCAGCAAGGTGCAACCGGCGGCCATGGCGTGACCGCCAAATCGCAACAACAAACCTGGGTGCAGTTTGACCACCGCATCCAGCGCGTCGCGCAAATGAAAACCGGGGATGGAACGGCCCGAGCCTTTCAACACCGCCTGGCCCTCGGATTCGCTGGCGGCAAATACAAAACACGGGCGGTAATGCAAATCTTTCAAGCGCCCGGCGACGATGCCAACCACGCCTTCGTGAAACTCTTCGTCGTACACACACAAGGCAGGCGGCGGCTCGTCTTCGCTGTCCATCAGTGATTCGGCGATCAGCAATGCCTGCTCGCGCATGCCGGTCTCCAGCGTGCGGCGTTCTCGGTTGATGGCATCGAGTTGTTGCGCCAGTTGCAAAGCCAGTGCGGCGTCATCGGAGCGCAAACACTCGATACCCAAACGCATGTCAGACAAACGCCCGGCGGCGTTGATGCGCGGGCCCAGCGCAAAACCCATGTCCTGGCTGATGGCTTGCGACGGATCGCGCCCGGCGACTTGAAACAGCGCCGACATGCCAGTCGGCAACTGGCCGCGACGCATGCGTTGCAAACCTTGCGCCACCAGACGGCGGTTGTTCGCATCCAGTTTCACCACATCGGCCACCGTGCCCAGCGCCACCAGTGGCAGCAGGCCGTCTAAACGCGGCTCGGTGTCTTTGCTGACCACGCCGCGTTGTCGCAATTCAGCACGCAAGGCCAGCAACACATAAAACATGACACCGACTCCGGCCATGTGTTTGCTCTCGAAACTGCAACCTGGTTGGTTCGGGTTGACCAGCGCGTCGGCGGCGGGAATCTCAGGTCCGGGCAAATGGTGGTCGGTCACCAGCACTTGCAAACCCAGCCGCTGCGCCTCGGCCACGCCGTCCACGCTGGCGATGCCGTTGTCCACGGTGATCAGCAGTTGCGCGCCGGTCGCGTGCACGCGTTGCGAAATGGATGGCGTGAGCCCGTAGCCGTCAACCACGCGGTCGGGCACGATGAAGTCCACATGTTTCGCGCCCAACAGCGTCAAGCCACGCAAGCCCACCGCGCACGCGGTCGCGCCGTCGCAGTCGTAATCGGCGACGAAGCAGATACGCTGTTGCGTGTGAATGGCGTCGGCCAACAAGCGGGCGGCATCTGCCATGCCTTTCATACCGGCGGGCGGCAGCAGTTGGGCCAGTCCGGTGTCCAAGTCTTTGGCATCGCTGACACCACGCCCGGCGTACAAACGCGCCAGCAGCGGGTGCACACCGGCTTGTTCCAGTGCCCAAGCGGCGCGTGGCGGCACATCGCGGGTGATGAATTTCATGACAGCATCCCGCTGAGCGACGGTGTGAAGAACCGGTGTTTGAGGGCTTGCATCCAGTTGCTTTTCCAGTTGCTTTTTCCCGCTTGCAACTGCACCACACGCTGCGGCCCGCACAACAGCACGCTGCGGTTTTGTTGCAAGGCAGGCCAGATCACTTCTTCAGCCAATCTTGCCCACTGCGC
>CANNRV010000096.1 GCA_947508145.1 Comamonadaceae bacterium | reverse complement strand
GCCCGCATGTCGGTGATGGGTGAGAACTCTTTGTCCAACACCGCTTGCGCGTGTTGAATGCTTGTCTCGGTCCAGGCTTGATGGAGCAATGCGGCTTCGGTGTTCACAGCCCGCACAGGGGTGGCGGCCACACCGCCTGCACCTATGCGTACCGCTTGCACGGTGTCGTTCTGAATATGCAATTGCAGCGCCAAACACACGGCAGAGATATCGTCTTCTTTGCGCTTGGATACTTTGTACACGCCGAACCATTCGCCCGGCAAGGGATGCGGCACCAAGATCCAACACAAGACTTCGTCCGCAGCCAATGCGGTGCGTTTGTAGCCAAGGTAAAAATCTTCTAAAGCAACATGGCGGCTGACCACCCGGCCTTTGCGCCAGGCCATCAACACCACATGCGCACCCAGTGCGATCAGCAAAGGCATGCTGTCACCGATGGGCGATCCATTGGCGATATTGCCGCCCAGCGTGCCGGATTGGCGCACAGGTCGCCCGGCAAACCGCTCGGCGAAATCATGAATAGAAGGGCGTTGCTCAGACAAGGCTGCAAACGCATCATGCAAACTGACTGCTGCACCTATAGCAAGATGATGTGGGTAATGCTCGATGCGCTGAAGTTGTTCAACCCGTGTCAGGTCAATCACTTGCTCAAAACGGCGGTGCATTTGCGTGACCCACAAACCGGCGTCTGTGCCACCGGCCATCAATTGCGCCTGAGGGTGTGCAGCCCGCAGCTTGAGCATGGATTGCAAGTCTGTCGGTAAGGCGTAATGCGGGTCCAGCGGGTCGCGTGCATGGCTTGTGTCGTTAGTGGCAGGTTGTGCGCTAACAGCAGGGCGCGGGTACAAGTGCATGGCGCAGGCGGCGTCGATGATGGGCCGGTAGCCGGTGCAGCGACACAGGTTGCCTGAGATGGCTTCCATCGCTTCTTCTCGCGTGACGGCTTGGCCTTTGGCACGCTGGTACAAGTCGTACAAGCTCATGACAAAACCCGGCGTGCAAAAACCGCATTGCGAGCCATGGTGATCTACCAGCGCTTGTTGCACAGGATGCAGTTGGCCGTCTGAAGACAAGTCTTGCGCCGTGGTGACTTGCAGGCCGTGGGCCGAATGCGCCATGCGTATGCAACTGTTGACGGTGTGCGAGCCGCTGCCATCCGGTTTTGACAACACCACTGTGCAAGCACCGCAGTCGCCGCTGGCGCAACCTTCTTTGGTGTCGGTGGCACGCAAGTCTTCACGCAACAGGTCCAGCAGGGTGCGGGCCGGTGGTACATTGTTCAGCGAGTGCCACCGTTGACGGTGAATCAAATCTAGTTTGGGGAATGTCATGTCAACTCTGCAAAGTTGTTTACGGGCTATTGTTGCATTGGATTGTTGGTCGGGAGCCTCCCAATGAGCGCCTCTGCATTGCTTGAATTAAACGGCATCAGCAAGCGTTATCCGGCGGTGTTGGCCAATGACAGTATTGCATTGCAAGTCATGCCCGGACAAATACACGCCATACTGGGCGAGAACGGCGCAGGCAAATCCACGCTGATGAAAATCATTTATGGCGCGGTGCAACCCGACCAAGGCGAAATACGTTTTCAGGGCAAGCCGGTACACATACGCAACCCGCAACAAGCCCGGGCCTTGGGCATCAGCATGGTGTTCCAACATTTCAGTTTGTTTGACACCTTGAGCGTGGCGCAAAACGTTTGGTTGGGACTCGACAAGTCCTTGTCGCTGGCCGAAGTCAGTCGTCGCATTCTGGACAAAGCGGCTGCTTACGGACTGGACCTGGACCCCGAGCGGCCAGTGCACACACTCAGCGTGGGCGAGATGCAGCGGGTGGAAATCATCCGAGCTTTGTTGTGTGAGCCGCGCTTATTGATTTTGGATGAACCCACCTCGGTGCTGACACCGCAAGCGGTGGACAAATTGTTTACGGTGTTGCGACAACTGGTGAGCGAAGGTTGCAGCATTTTGTACATCAGCCACAAGCTGCACGAGATCCGCGCTTTGTGTACCCATTGCACCGTGTTGCGTGCGGGCAAGGTCACCGGCACCTGCGACCCGCGCGAGCAAACCAATGCCTCATTAAGCCAAATGATGATTGGCAGCGAGCCACCTGCGCTGGAGCACCGTGACAGCAAGCGCGGTGCTGTGGTGTTGGAAGTCGATCAACTCAGTTTGGCGCGTCTCGATCCCTTCGGCACCCATTTGTCTGAGCTGAATATGCAAGTGCACCAAGGCGAAATTGTCGGTATCGCCGGTGTCTCCGGCAATGGTCAGCGTGAATTGCTGTATGCCTTAAGCGGTGAAGACACGCGTTCACCGGCGCAGAGTATTCGCTTGGGCGGACAAGCTGTTGGCAGCCAAGGCCCGACTGAGCGCCGTGCAATGGGTTTGCATTTCGTGCCTGATGAGCGACTCGGGCGCGGCGCGGTACCCAGCTTGAGTTTGGCGCACAACCTGTTGTTGACCAGAACCGAGGCCGTGGGCTCCACGGGTTGGATTGACATGGGCGCATTGGCTACGCAAGCCAAAGACATCATTGCCAAATACCAGGTGAAAGCGGGTGGCCCGCAAGCTGCTGCGCAATCGCTGTCAGGCGGCAATTTGCAAAAGTTCATTGTGGGCCGTGAAATCGATGCCGCGCCCACACTGTTGATCGTGTCGCAGCCTACCTGGGGGGTGGATGTCGGCGCAGCGGCGCAAATTCGCGCGGCCTTGGTGGCTTTGCGTGATGCCGGTTGCGCGGTGCTGGTCATCAGTGAAGAGTTGGACGAGTTGTTTGAATTGTGTGACCGCATGCATGTGATGGCGCAAGGGCGTTTGTCCCCGTCGCTGTCGCGCGAACAAGCCACTGTCGCCAAGATCGGCAGTTGGATGAGCGGACTGTGGTCAGCCTCTGAAGAAACGGTGAACTGATATGTGGACATTAGAAGCCCGTCCTGAACCCTCTGCTTTTTGGCGCATCGCCTCACCCTTGCTAGCCTTGTTGCTGACGGTGTTGCTCGGTGTCTTGTTGTTCTTGGCCTTGGGCAAAGACCCGGTCAAAGGCTTGCAAGTGTTTTTCTGGGAGCCGATACGCAGCGGCTATGCCTTGGGTGAATTGGTGGTCAAAGCCACGCCCTTGTTGTTGATCGCATTGGGATTGGCTTTGTGCTTCCGCTCCAATGTGTGGAACATCGGTGCCGAGGGCCAATACGTCATGGGCGCGGTGTTTGCTGCGGGCGTGGCCTTGTTGGCAGAAAAAACCAGCGGCGGCTGGTTTTTTATACCGGTGCTGCTGGCAGGCATGGTTGGCGGCATGTGCTGGGCAGGCATCACGGCATGGTTGCGCGACCGTTTTCATGCCAATGAAATTTTGGTCAGTCTGATGCTGGTGTATGTCGCCATCATGGTGTTGGGTTACTTGGTGTATGGCCCTTGGAAAGACCCGCTGGGTTACAACTTCCCGCAAACCAAAACCTTTGAAGCCGCCACCCAGGTGCCGCGTTTGTTCAAAGGCTCGCGGGTCAATATTGGTGTGTTGATCGCACTGGCCGGGGTCGCCGCCATTTGGGTATTTTTGTTCCGCACACGTGGTGGTTGGGCCCAGCAAATCGGCGGGCTGGCACCCGCAGCGGCGCGTTATGCAGGTTTTTCTTCCAGACGCGCTGTCTGGCTGGCGCTGCTGGTCTCAGGCGCATGCGCCGGACTGGCCGGTGCCTTGGAAGTCGCCGGTCCCATCGGGCAACTCACGCCGTATGTGCCTGTGGGTTATGGGTTTGCCGCCATCATCGTGGCTTTTGTCGGCAGATTGCACCCGGTCGGCATGGTGTTTTCAGCCATTTTGATGAGCATGTTTTATATCGGCGGCGAGCTGGCGCAATCGCGTTTGGGCTTGCCTAAATCCTTAACCGGAGTGTTTCAAGGCCTGCTGTTGTTTTGTTTGCTGGCTTGTGATGTGTTGATGAACTACCGTTTGCACTGGAAAAAAGCGCAAGCCGGGGAGGGGGTGTGATGGAATCCTATGCCTTGTTATTGGCCGCCACGCTCAGCGCTGGCACGGTGTTGGCCATCGCCGCTTTGGGGCTGTTGATCAACGAAAAAGCCGGTATTGTGAATCTGGGTGCCGAGGGCATGATGCTGTGCGCTGCCATCGCCGGTTATGCGACGGTGGTGCACACTGGCAGTGACCTGCTGGGCTTTTTGGCTGGCATGGGCGCGGGCGCTGTGTTGTCATTCGTCTTTGGTGCTTTGGTGATTGGCTTGAACACCAACCAATACGCCACCGGTTTGGCATTGAGTTTGTTTGGCGTGGGCTTTTCTGCGTTTGTCGGCACCAGCTACGTGCAAGCCAAACTGCCCGAGCGCATTAGCTATGAAGTGCCTTATTTGGCGGACTTGCCTTTGATAGGCCCGGCCTTGTTCAAGCAACATCCCATGGTCTATTTGGTGATTCTGTTTACTTTGGGTTTGATCTGGTTTTTAGAACGCAGCCGCGCCGGACTGGTGTTACGGGCAGTTGGTGAGTCACCGCATTCTGCCCACGCACTGGGCTACCCGGTGCGCAGCATTCGGCTGGCTGCGGTGGTGACGGGCGGCGCTTTGTGTGGCTTGGCCGGTGCATATATTTCTGTGATTTACACGCCTTTGTGGGTCGAGGGGATGGTTGCGGGCAAGGGCTGGATCGCCTTGGCCTTGACCACGTTTGCCACCTGGCGGCCTGCGCGTGTGTTGTTGGGGGCGTACTTGTTCGGCGGGGTCACCATGTTGCAATTCCATTTGCAGGCCACCGGTCTGGAAGTGCCCAGTCAGTTTTTGAGCATGCTGCCGTATGTGGCCACCATCGTGGTGCTGGCGCTGATTTCACGCAACCCGCAGTGGATACGGGTGAACATGCCCGCATCTTTGGGCAAACCGTTTTAGCCCAATTAACAGGAAACGGCTAATTCACTGGAATGCCCTGAAATCAAGGCCATAATGCGGTTTTTCCCGTTTTCCCCAACTCTTGCGATTTTTCTAAAGGATGGATATGACTGATTTTCACAAGCGCACTTGGTTCCGTGCCGCTGCATTGAGCGTGGTGGCTGCCGCCCTCATCGTCGGCTGCGGTAAAAAAGAAGAACCGAAACCTGCCCCGGCTGCTGAAGCACCCAAGGCCGAACCCCTGAAAATTGCGTTTGCCTACGTCGGCCCGGTGGGCGATGGCGGTTGGACATTCGCACATGACAACGCACGCAAAGCGATTGAAGCTGAATTCGGCGACAAAGTGAAAACCACTTTTACTGAAAGCGTGTCTGAATCTGCTGACGCTGAGCGCAATTTCCGCGACATGGTGGCACAGGGCAACAAACTGATTTTCGGCACCACCTTTGGTTACATGGAACCCATGTTGAAAGTGGCAGCTGACAGCAAAGATGTCAAGTTCGAACATGCCACCGGTTTCAAGCAAGCCGACAACATGCGCACTTATGACAGCCGCACATATGAAGGTGCTTACATGGCTGGCGTGATCGCAGGCAAGATGACCAAAACCAACACCTTGGGCGTGGTTGCTTCTATCCCTATTCCTGAAGTCGTGCGCAATATCAACAGCTTCACTTTGGGTGCGCAATCGGTCAATCCGAAAATCAAAACCAAAGTGGTGTGGGTCAACGAATGGTTCAACCCACCTAAAGAAACAGAAGCTGCCACTTCGCTGATCAACAGCGGTGCAGACATCCTGTTCCAAAACACCGACTCACCGGCAGTGTTGAAAACCGCTGAAGCCAAAGGCAAGCGCGCTTTCGGTTGGGACTCTGACATGACCGCTTACGGCCCTAAAGCCCACCTCGCTTCCAGCGTGATCAACTGGGCTCCTTACTACATCAAAGCCACCCGTGAAGCCTTGGAAGGCAAATGGGTTGGCGGCACTGGCGTGTGGTGGGGCGTGAAAGAAGGCGCGATCGACATCGTCTCTATCGCTGAAGACGTGCCTGCTGAAACTAAAACCAAAATCGATGAAATCAAAGCAGGTTTGAAAGACGGCAGCTTTGCGATTTGGAAAGGTCCTTTGGTCGACAACACTGGCAAAACACTGTTGAAAAAAGACGAAGTGGCTGACGACAAATTCTTGAGCGGTGTGCTCTTCTACGTCAAAGGCGTGGAAGGTAAAGTACCCGGCGGCGACAAGAAATAAGAAGCTTGCCCTTCTCTGTGAAAAGCTGCCCTCGGGCAGCTTTTTTTTAGCTGATCTCAATCTATGAAATTCAAACCTGCTTGGACGGATGCGCTGTATTTGCTGGCCCTGAGCCTGGTCTTTTGGCTGCTTGCCACCCATTGGGAATTGTCGGAGCACATCGCGGCTTACAGTGGTTTTTACGAATCCTTGCAATTGGATGAACTGCCTTTTTTGCTGGTGGTGTTGTTCTTTGGCATGGCCTGGTATTCGTGGCGGCGTTCATTGGAAGCCAAGCTCGAATTGACCGAGCGCACACGCTCTGAACACAAAGTGCAGGAATTGCTCCGGCACAACAGCGATTTGGCACAACGTTTATTTACTGCACAAGAAGACGAACGGCGGGCCTTGGCTTTGGAGTTGCATGACGAAATGGCGCAAACCGTCACCGCCATACGCACTGAAGCGGTGTTGATGTCAGCGCAGCAATCCAGTGCTCAGGATGTCAAAGCTTCGTCTCAACGGATTGCAGATGCAGCTCAGCAACTGTCGCAGATCACCCGACACATGTTGCATCAACTCAGGCCGGTGGCGCTAGACAGCATGGGCTTGCGTGAAGCCTTGTTGGCATTGTGCGAGCGTTGGCAAGACAGCTGCGGCATTCAATGTGAGTCGTCCATTGACCAGTTACCCGGCCACTTGCCGGACTATGTGAATGTCACCTTGTACCGCTTGGTGCAAGAGGCGTTGACCAACGCCGCCAGACATTCGCAGGCCAGCCGGGTGCAGGTGAATTTGCAATTGCTGAATGCACACACTTTGGGTTTGATCATTGCGGATAACGGTATTGGCATTGACCCGGCACAGGGAGAGAGCCAAGGTTTTGGTATTTTGGGAATGCGCGAGCGAGTAGCCAGTTTGAAGGGCAGTTTGAGTTTGTTAAGCGAAGCCGGGCGCGGCGTGCATATACAGATTGAACTGCCCCTTCAGTGGGAATAGCAGCCGGGTTTTAGCCAAGCGATTTGATGATGCCGTGGCGGTGCGCGAAATGCACCAGAGCAGCAGGCGTTTCCACTTTCAATTTGGTGCGGATAGTGGTTTGGTAGTTGTTGATCGTCTTTTCAGACAAATGCAAAAACCCGGCGCAGTCTTGTATGGACTTTCCTTCGGCCAGCATTTTGAGAATTTCATACTCTCGGGCGGACAACTGCTTGATCGACTCGGCTTCTTTGCTGCCAGTCGTGTCGTATTGGCG
>CANNRV010000095.1 GCA_947508145.1 Comamonadaceae bacterium | reverse complement strand
CACGGTCAGCAAAGTGCTGCCGGTGGTTTTGCGTGCTTCCAAATCGCGGTGCGCTTGCGTGGCTTCGGCCAAAGGGTAACGTTGGTCGATGTGAATCTTCACCTTGCCACTGCCGACCACGTCAAACAAGTCTTCGGCCATTTGCTGGTTGGTTTCGCGCGTGGCGATGTGTGTGAACAAGGTTTGGCGGGTCACATAAATCGAACCCTTGGCACCCAATGAACCCGGGGCAAACGGTTCAACCGGACCGGAGGCGTTACCGAAACTCGCCATCAAACCGAAAGGTGACAAGCAATTGAGTGACTTGTCCCAGGTGTCCTTGCCGACCGAGTCATAGACCACTTTGACACCTTTGCCGTTGGTGATGTCTTTCACACGCGCTTCAAAGTCTTCTGTGTTGTAGTTGATCACATGGGCCGCGCCATTGGCTTTGGCCAGTGCACATTTTTCGTCGCTGCCAGCTGTGCCAATGAGCTGCAAACCCAGCGCCTTGGCCCACTGACAAGCGATCAAACCAACACCACCGGCGGCGGCGTGAAACAAAATCAAGTCCCCGGATTGCAAGCCGGCTTGCGGCAAAGTGCGTTTGAGCAAGTACTGCACCGTCATGCCTTTGAGCATCATGCCGGCCGCTGTTTCAAACGAAATATTGTCCGGCAGTTTGCACACGTTTTTGGCCGGCATGACCCGCGCTTCGCAATAGCTTCCGGGCGGGGCGCTGGCATACGCGGCGCGGTCGCCTGCTTTCAAATGGGTAACGCCTTCGCCCACAGCTTCAATCACGCCTGCGCCTTCCATGCCCAGGCCGTGCGGCATCGGCAGCGGGTACAAGCCGGTGCGGTGGTAAACATCTATGTAGTTCAAGCCCACGGCTTTGTGAGCGATACGCACTTCGCCGGGGCCGGGGTTGCCGACCGTGACATCGACGAGTTGCAATACTTCGGGTCCACCGGGTTGTTTGAATTGAATGGCTTTGCTCATGGCTGGCTCCTGTCTGCTGGGTTGTGAATAGGCTGTTGAACGCTCAAGCCCTTAACGGCGATTGTCCACGCAACTCGGTTAGAGTCCATGTCATGTCTGAAACAGTTGCCACCCCGCCCAAACCCAGCCTGGACCTGGCCACCGCCGGTTTGCTGCTGCTCCCGCCAATCGTCTGGGCTGGCAATACCGTCCTCGGTCGCGTGGTGGCCGACATGGTCCCGCCGATCACCTTGAATTTTTTCCGTTGGCTGCTGGCGTTTGCGCTGTTGCTGCCCTGGGCCTACCCGGTGCTCAAACCGTCCAGCGCTATGTGGTCGCATTGGCGACGCTACGGTTTGATGAGCCTGCTGGGTGTGGGTTGTTACAACAGCTTTCAATACCTGGCGCTGCACACCTCTACCCCTATCAATGTGACGCTGGTCGGTGCCAGTGTGCCGGTGTTCATGCTGGTCATGGGCGCGGTCTTTTACAAACAACGCGTTTCGCTGCGGCAGATACTGGGTGCCACCCTGTCCATCGCCGGTGTGCTGTGCGTGTTGGGGCGCGGCGATTGGCAAAACTTGATGCGCTTGCAACCGGTGATTGGTGACATTTATATATTGATCGCGGTGATTTGCTGGGCCTGGTACAGCTGGCTGGTGGCGCAGCCTGTCGACCCACCCGAAATACGCAGCAACTGGATGTATTTTTTAACCGCGCAAATGGTGTTTGGTTTGCTGTGGAGCGGCGCATTCACCGCGGCTGAATGGCAGTTCAGCGACAACCCGCACATCAACTGGGGCTGGCCGCTGGCCGCGACCGTGTTGTATGTGGCGCTGGGCCCGGCCTTGCTGGCCTACCGCAGTTGGGGATTAGGCATTCAACGCGTGGGCCCGACCGTCGCCGGTTTTTTTGCCAATCTCACGCCGCTGTTTGCAGCGCTGTTGTCTACCATCACTTTAGGTGATGCACCGCATGGTTACCACGCAGCAGCGTTTGTGTTGATCGTCGGCGGCATCGTGGTGTCTTCACGCAAGGCCTGATCAGTGTTGGTATTTTTTTATACCATTAAGTACTCAATAAAAAATAAATAAGAAAATTTTAAGTTTCAAAAATTGTTTATATTCAAAAATTCAACATTATTGGGATTGAATTAAACATAATTAATGACATAACATCCTTTTTCGCGTGAATATAAACGCTTATTTACTGATCAAAGGATGCTTCATGTTCTCAAGACGTAACTGCCTGAAATGGATGCTGGGGGCGTCATCAGTGGCGCTGTCCCCGGGCTTGAGCGCACAAACCAAGCCACCCGGTCCGCAGGACAAAGTATTGCAACTACTGGTACAGCCCGCAGACAAAAAAACGGCGCCTCGCGTGGTGGCCGAGTTTGATCTGGCTGGTTTGAAAAAGCTGCCTCAACAAACATTCGCCACCAACACACCCTGGTTCAAACAGCCGGTCAAATTCACCGGTCCGCTGATGCGGGATGTATTGGCCACAGCCAAATTACAGGGCACCACATTGATTGCTGTGGCGCTGGATGAGTACAAAGCCAAAATCCCTTTCAGCGATGCCGGCCGCTTTGATGTGATCCTGGCGCACTCTATCAATGGCGAGCAAATGACGGCTAAAAACAAAGGACCGTTATTCATTGTTTATCCCTACGACAGCCAAAAAGAACTGCAAACTGTCTTGTATTACCAGCGTTCGGTATGGCAACTCAAAGCCTTGATTGTTGAATAACAACGCCCATGTGGACGCGTTTGAGCAGATTGCCGTACAGCATACGGCTATTCATGGTCACGGCTGTGATTGCCGTTGCCATGGTGGTGTTGCTGGCGTTCGAATTGATTCAGCGACAAGCCTTGCTGGAGCAAAGCAGTTTGCGCGTGGACTCGCTGACCGCGCCGGCGTTTTTACTGGACCGTGAGTTTCTGCGCTTTCAGCATGCGCTCGAACTGCATTTGCTGAGCAAGCAAGCCATGCCGGTTGAGGACTTGCAAATGCATCTGGATTTGTTGTCCAGCAAAGTGGACATCGTGCGCGAATCACCAGGCTCTGCCTTTATGTTCAAAAACCCGGACAACATTGTTTCGGTGGAAAGCATGCATGGGTTTGTGACACGGGCGCAACAGGCTATGAACCTGCCTGAGCAGCGTGCACACGAGCTGCAACAGTTGCTGAATGACATGGTGGCCTTCACAACTCAAACCCACGCCATAGGCAGTTCAGCCGATTTGATGGCGTCCATGTTGCTTGAACAGCAAAATGCAGAGTTGCTGGCGCAAAACCAGCAAATCACTTGGCTGACACTGGCGCAGCTGGTGCTGCTGATGGCCACTGCGATTGGATTGCTGTTGCGCCACCGTGACCAGCAAAGAGAAAAAGCCGCGCTCACCACCTTGAACGAACAACTGCGCCAGGCACAACAAGACGCAGAAGCAGCCAGTCGTGGCAAGAGCCTGTTTCTGGCCAATATGAGCCACGAGTTGCGCACACCTTTCAACGGCATCGTCGGCATTTTGAGCGTACTGGCAACCACACCGTTGAGCCAACAACAAGCCGACCTGGTGAGTACAGTGAATGATTCAGCGGGTCACTTTTTGAAATTATTGAACGACATTCTGGACATGTCGGCGCTCGAGTCGGGCAAGATGAGCATGCACACCGAGGCGGTGGACTTGCGTGCGCTGATGGTGGATGTGCAAGCCATCATGCGGCCATTGGCGGTACAAAAAAATCTCCATTTCTCTTTGCATGAATTACCGGCGCAACCGCTATGGGTGAAATCCGACGGCACGCGTCTGCGCCAAATACTGCTTAACCTGTTGAACAACGCCATCAAGTTCACTGAAAAAGGAAGTGTCTGTCTGCACTTCCGGCAAGACGAAGACGCAGCAAACACCCGTTTTTTTGAGTTTTCAGTCGCTGACACGGGCATTGGCCTGGACGAAGCCTCACTGGGCAAATTGTTCCAACGCTTCTACCAGGTCGATTCAGGTTTATCGCGCAAATTTTCAGGAGCGGGGCTCGGTCTTGAAATCTCCATGTCCTTAGCACGCTTGCTGGGCGGAGAGATTCGTGTCAGCAGCCAACTGGGACAAGGCGCCACGTTTTATGTGAAGCTGCCACTGGTGTCGCACACAATTTCACCCGAGGTGAGCGAAGTTGTGCCGGAAGTGATGCAAGCACCGCTGGTCCAAGCAGGCGTTCGTGTGCTGGTGGCTGAAGACCACCCGGTGAACCAGAAATTTCTGGCGCTGTTGCTTCAACGACTAGGGCATGAGGCGACTTTTTGCGATAACGGCGAACTGGCTTTGATGGCATTGCAACAACAGGATTACGACGTGGTGCTGATGGACATTCACATGCCGGTGATGGATGGCTTGACCGCAACTCGCAGTATCCGTGCCCTGCCTTGCGACAAAGCCAACATACCCATCATTGCGCTGACAGCTGATGTGTTCAAAGAGGCACGCGAAAGTGCAGCCGCTGCCGGCATGAATGCTTTTATTCCCAAGCCGGTGCAATTCAAAGATTTAGAAACCGCGTTCCGGTTGCATGTGAATCCTCCCGCCGCTGCTCAAAATGCATTAGCGATCAGACAATCCGACCAGTCAATCACCATCACTTACCCGACTTCGCAGAACTGAAATAACCAAGGCCGGACAGGCTTAATCGCTGTACATCACATTGATGCGGGCCACATACTTAGACACCGCGCCGCTGACCTGACAGCCGATGTGGCGCACCGAATCGCGACCAAAGCCGTGCCGGAAAAACAGCGCCGAGCCTTTCAGCGGCGACACATCCACCCAACTGCCATCGGGCTTGTACAGACGGGTGTTGCCGCCTTGCACGCCTTCGGCCGCGCCGTTGAGGTAGAGCAACATGGTCAAGCCCGAGCGTATGCTCGGTTGCCATTCCAGCATCTGCATCCGGTCTTCACTCAGGCTGTAGCCGGGCCAACTGCCGTCGGTGTGCAGGTTGAACACGTCCTGGTCGTCGTAGCGGTACATATTGATGCGGTGGCTCAAGTCAGGCAACAAGCTCGCACCCGCCAATGTAGGTGGCAACAAGTGCGCCATGCGCGCAAACAGCGGCTGCATCATGGCCTCATCGGCCATCCAATGCACCGACTTGTTCATGCGCATGCCCGGCGGTGTGGCAATGCCCGGTGCTTCGTCCCGGTAGCCCATGCGTTCGCTGGCTTGCACAATCACATCGGCTTCAGCCGCTGTGACCAGATCGTCAATCACAAATGCCAGCAAGCCGCCGAGTTCAATCTCGCGACGCTTGGCCTGCAAACCCGCATCAACAGGCCAGCGCAAAGCGTCAGGCGTATGCGTGAATGCGTGCACCGGCGTCATCGGCACCACACCACCCATGGGCAGCGAACCGGGCAAATGCGCCACCGCCTGGTGCGACGGCCACACGTCTTGTGTTCTGTCCATGTCCTGCCCCCTCAGAATGCGCCCGGATACGCCCCGCCGTCGATCAATATGTTTTGACCGTTGATGAAGCCTGCGTGCTGGCTGCACAAAAACGCACAGGTGTTGCCGAATTCCTCGGGTGTGCCAAAGCGGTTGGCAGGTGCACTGGCGCGTCGGGCTTGCGCCAGCTCATCCACGCTCTTGCCGGTTTTTTCAGCCGTGCCTTTCAAAATGCTTTTCAAGCGGTCGGTGTCAAACGCGCCGGGCAATAAGTTGTTGATGGTGACGTTGTGTTTGGCGATGGCCGGGTTGCGCGACAAACCGGCGACGAAACCGCTCAAACCACTGCGTGCGCCGTTGGACAAACCCAGAATATCGATAGGCGCTTTCACTGCGCTGGAGGTGATGTTGACGATGCGACCAAAACCACGCGATGCCATGCCGTCGATGGTGGCCTTGATCAATTCAATCGGTGTCAACATGTTCGCGTCGACTGCTTTGATCCAAGCCTCGCGGTCCCATTCACGAAAGTCGCCGCTGGGCGGGCCGCCCGCATTGGTGACAACGATGTCAAAGTTTTTACCGGGACCACCGGCCACCGACCAGATGGCTGCGCGTCCGGCCTCGGTGGTGATGTCTTGTGCCACGGTCAACACCGTCACGCCGTGTTGGCGCAAACCAGTGGCCGATGCCTCCAAGGCTTCAGCGCCACGCGAGACCATGACCAAATTCACACCGGCCTGCGCCAGCGCACTGGCACAACCCCAACCCAAACCCTTGCTCGCGCCACCGACCAGCGCCCATTTGCCCTTAATGCCTAAGTCCATTTTTTTCTCCTGATTGCGAAGCCAAATACACACCGCTGAGCACCAGCACGGTACCCAGCACGATCCACATATTCACCGGTTCACCTAACACCAGCACACCAAGGGTGATGGTTGACATCGGGCCGATCATGCCGACTTGCGAGGTCAGCGCCGCACCGATGCGCTCTATCGCCAACATGACGAACACCACCGGTGCCACGGTGCAGGCCGTGGCGTTCAACAGCGCCAGCCACAACACGTCCTGTTGCACCCACGCAGTCGATAAAGGACGCAGTATGACAAATTGCAATAAGCAACACAGGCAAGCCACGACAGAGGCGAGGCCCACCAAACGCAATGCGCCAATGCGTTTGACCATTTGGCCGCTGAACATCAAATACAGCGCATACGACAAAGCACTGGCCAGCACAAAGGCCGAACCCCAGACCACGCCTGGTCCACTGAAACTCACCTCATGCCCGAACACCACCAAGACCCCGGCGTAACTGATGGCCATGGCCACAGCACGCATGGGTTGTATGCGGTGCTTGTAAAGCAGTGCACTGAGCAGCATGACCAGCGTCGGGTTCAAATACAAAATCAATCGCTCCAAACTGGCTGTGATGGTTTGCAAACCTAAAAAATCCAGAAAGCTGGCGAGGTAATAACCCAAAAAACCCAAGCCGGTGATGGCCAGCAGATCGCGTCGGCTCAAGGGGTTGTCTCGCGCATGCGGTTGGCGCGATGCCCACCAGCTCATGGCGATGAAAAACGGCAAAGCAAACAACATGCGGTACATGATGACGGTGACCGCGTCCACGCCATAGCGGTAAGACAGTTTGACAATGATGGCCTTGCCGCTGAAGGCCATGGCACCGGCCAAGGCCAGCAACAAGCCGCTG
Source organism: Comamonadaceae bacterium (assembly GCA_947508145.1). Taxonomy (GTDB): domain Bacteria; phylum Pseudomonadota; class Gammaproteobacteria; order Burkholderiales; family Burkholderiaceae_C; genus Limnohabitans. Next base: position 386 of record CANNRV010000095.1, on the reverse strand, counting down.
GTGTGCGGTGACAAACGCGTCAGCCTCGCGGCAAGCGTGGTCACTGCTTAAAACCCGGCGACCAGTCCATCGCGGCGTGAATCGCTGGCCGCCACATAGCCTTGCACCTTGGGGTCGCCCATGCGCCAGATGAACTGGCCCGAGCCGAAGTCCTGGTAACTGTCGTTGATGACTTCCATGGCGTGACCGCGTTGCTGCAAACCTTGCACCGTGTGCGGGTCCATACCGGCTTCGACATTGATGACCAAGCCTTCGTTGTAACGCCAGCGCGGCGCGTCGCATGCGGCTTGCGGGTTTTGCGCGTAATCGAGCATGCGCACCAAGGTTTGCACATGGCCTTGCGGTTGCATGTTCGCGCCCATCACGCCGTAGCTCATCACCGGTTG
>CANNRV010000094.1 GCA_947508145.1 Comamonadaceae bacterium | reverse complement strand
GCGACAGCCCTTTGAGCGCCTGAATAAAAAAGATGCTGGCGACCAAATACAGGAGGACAACGAGGTTCATGCTCATTTTTCAGCTCCTGTCTTGGGGGCTTTTTTCTTGAACATCTCCAGCATGCGCCGGGTCACCAAAAAACCGCCGAACACATTGACCGCTGCCAGTGCCACCGCCAGCACGCCCATGGTCTTGCCCAATGGCGTGACGGTGAGCGCGGCGGCCAGCATGGCACCAACGATGATGATGGCCGACACCGCATTGGTCACCGCCATCAAAGGCGTGTGCAATGCGGGTGTGACGTTCCAGACCACGTGGTAGCCGACGTAAATCGCCAGCACAAAAATAATCAGATTGGTGATGGTGTGGTCCATGCTTATTTCCTTTTGACGTTGCCGTCTTGTGTCATCAGGCAGGCCGCCACGATGTCGTCTTCCATGTCAACCGTGAAGCCCTTGTCCTTGGGCAGCACCAGTTTCAAAAAATCCAGCACATTGCGTGCATACAAGGCAGAGGCATCAGCCGCCACCAGCGCGGGCAAATTGGTTTCACCGACCAGAGTGACACCGTGCTTGACCACGGTGCGGTCGGCTTCGCTCAAGGGGCAGTTGCCGCCCACGCCATCCGCGCCTTTGCCTGCTGCCAAGTCGATGATGACCGAGCCCGGTTTCATGCTCTTGACCATGTCCTCGGTGATCAGCACCGGCGCGGCACGTCCAGGAATCAAGGCGGTTGAAATGACCACGTCAGCTTGCGCGACACGCTTGGCCACTTCGACTTTTTGGCGATCCAGCCAGCTGGCCGGCATGGGCCGCGCGTAGCCGCCCACGCCTTCTGCGGCTTCTTTTTCTTCAGCAGTTTCATAAGGCACGTCGATGAACTTGGCACCAAGTGACTCGACCTGCTCTTTCACGCTGGGGCGCACGTCAGAGGCTTCAATGACAGCGCCTAAGCGCTTGGCTGTGGCAATCGCCTGCAAACCGGCCACGCCCACGCCCAAAATGACGACCCGCGCAGCCTTGACGGTTCCAGCGGCGGTCATCAACATGGGGAAAAAGCGTTGGTATTTGTCAGCCGCCATCATCACGGCCTTGTATCCGGCGATATTGGCTTGGGAAGACAGCACGTCCATGCTTTGCGCCCGTGTGGTGCGCGGCGCGGCCTCCAAGGCAAAGCTGGTGATACCGGCGGACGCGATGCGCTGCAAGCCGTCGGCATCAAACGGGTTGAGCATGCCCACCAGCGCACTGCCCGTTTTCATGTGCCCCAACTCGGCGGCAGACGGAGCGCGCACTTTGAGCACCAGCTCTGCGGCGAGTGCACCCGCCGCATCGGTGATCTGCGCACCCACGGCTTCATAGGCGGCATCGGTGACGCTGGCATTGATGCCAGCACCGGACTGCACCTTGACCGTATGGCCTTGGGCAATGATTTTTTTGGCCGTCTCAGGGGTCACGGCAACACGGGTTTCGCCCGCCGTGGTTTCGGCAGGCACGCCAATCAGCATGGTTATCTCCTCTACTTAATGGGCGAGAATCATCGCAGATTCATCAATCGCCCTGAAAGAGGGCCATTTTGCACCATGACACAACGTTGGAAACCCAGTGTGACTGTGGCGGGCATCATCGAAAAAGAGGGCCGCTATTTGCTGGTGGAAGAACACACGCCCAAAGGACTGATGTTCAACAACCCCGCAGGTCACCTCGACCCGGGTGAATCGCCGGTGCAAGCTTGCGTGCGAGAGGTGTTGGAAGAAACCGCTTTCGCCTTCACACCGACAGCGCTGGTAGGTATTTATCTGTCTCGCTTTAGCAAGCCTGCCACGCCTGAAGACCCGGAAGAAGACATCACGTATTTGCGATTCGCATTCACCGGCGTGCTGGGGGCACATGACCCGAACCGGGCCTTGGACACCGGTATTGTGCGTACGTTATGGATGTCGCTGGATGAAATGAAAGCCAGCCAAGCTCGCCACCGCAGCCGCTTATTGATCAAGTGCGCTGAGGACCATGCCAGAGGCATTCGTTTTCCGCTGGACACGATTTACACCGATGCCACCGTGTTCACGCCAGGCGCAGGCGCTTAAATCAGGCTTTTTGCATCTCGGCAGCCGGGTCTTCTGCATGCATGACCCGTTGCGCCCAAGGCGCGAGCCGCTGGGTATCTGAGCGCAGCACCTCTTGCTTGACCCGCAAAATCTGCGTCGGATGCATAGAAAAATAACGCAGTCCCAAACCCAGTAATAAACGCGTCAAACCGGGGTCGCCTGCCATTTCGCCGCACAAAGCCACTTCTTTACCGGCGGCCGCACCGAGCGCAATGGTCTGCGCCACCAATTGCAAAATGGCCGGGTGCAAGGGGTCGTACAAATGGGCAACTTGTTCGTCTGCCCGGTCAATCGCCAGTGTGTACTGAATCAAATCGTTGGTGCCTACCGACAAAAAATCAAAGTGTTTGAGGAACAGCGGCAGACTCAGCGCCGCCGCCGGAATTTCAATCATCGCGCCCACCTGCAACGGACCGTAAGGAATTAACTTTTTATCCAGTTGTTGGCGTGCTTGCTCCAGCAGTTGAAAGGTCTGATGGATTTCTTTGGCGTGACCCAGCATGGGAATCAGCAAATTGACTTTGCCGTGCGCAGCCGCTCGCAATATGGCCCGTAACTGGCTCAAAAACATGCTCGGATCCGCCAGGCTCCAGCGTATGGCGCGCAAGCCCAGCGCCGGGTTCAAATGCGCTTGGTCTTTGGCGGTGCGGTCCAGCGGTTTGTCTGCGCCGACATCCACCGTGCGTATTGTGACCGGCAAGCCCTGCATACCTTCTACCGCGCGTTTGTAGGCCAGGTATTGCTCTTCTTCGTCGGGCAAACGCCCCTCGCGGTTCATGAACAGGAATTCGCTGCGAAACAAGCCAACGCCTACCGCTCCCATTTCAATGGCCAGGCGTGTGTCTTCAGGTAGCTCGATATTGGCAAGCAAATGAATGTGTTGACCATCCAGCGTGACCGCCGGGGTGTGCCGCAAACGCGCCAAACGCTCACGCTCAACCTCAGCTTGTCGTTGTTTGAACGCGTATTCCGCCAAGATGATCGGCGACGGCCCGACGATGATGACACCTGCGTCGCCGTCGATGATGACCCAATCATCCTGCTTGACCCATTGGCTGGCATTGCGGGCACCGACCACGGCGGGAATGTCCAAGCTGCGGGCGACGATGGCGGTGTGTGAGGTTTTGCCGCCGACATCGGTGACAAATCCGGTGAACACACTTTGTTTGAATTGCAGCATGTCGGCTGGTGACAAATCGTGGGCAATCAGCACCAACGGGACATCGTGGCTGTCGTCAAGCAAATGGTCTTGGTGCCAAGAACCTGAAGCTTGTTTTTTCGGGTGCGGCTGCGGCAAGCTGGTCGGCAAGCCTTTCATGTGACGCAGCAATCGTTCGACCACTTGTTCCAAATCGCCTTTTCGCTCGCGCAAATAGGCATCGTCCATGTCGTCAAACTGTCTGGACACGATCTCTAGTTGCGAAGTCAGCGCCCATTCAGCGTTGTAAAGCCTGTCTTTCACCCAATAGCGGACGCCTTCAGCCAGCATTTCATCCTGTAGCAGCATCATGTGCACTTCCAGCAGTGCTTGTAGTTCGGGCGGCGCGTCTTTGGGCACCGATTGATGCAGGCGCTGAACTTCCCCCATCACCGCATCACGCGCTTGTGTGATGCGATTGAGCTCTTCTTCTATTTGTGAAGGTTGAATGAAATAGTGCGCGACATCGACACGGCTGCTGGCCACCAACACGGCTTTGCCAATGGCAATGCCGCGTGCAACCGCCAGACCGTGGATGGAAAAAGTCATGGTTTGCTTATTCGCCTTCGCCGAATTTATCGTTCATCAATTGAATCAGTGCCTGCATGGCCTGCTCCTCTTGATCGCCTATGGTTTCTATGCTGATCTCAACGCCTTTACCGGCGGCCAGCATCATCACGCCCATGATGCTTTTGGCATTCACACGTCGCTCGCCACGGGACAACCAGACTTCGCACGGGAAACTGCCGGCCATTTTGGTGAGTTTGGCGGAGGCTCTGGCATGCAACCCGAGTTTGTTGGATATGACGATGTTTGTTTTCATGACTTCTTTGAACTGCTTATGTTTTGACTTCTACAACGGGAATTTGACACACGCCTTTGGTTCCGCCGTCCAATGCGCGCTGGGTTAATTCGTCCAGGGTTTCGTGCCGGTAACACACTGTGCGTAATAGCATTGGCAGATTGACACCTGCAACCAGCCGCGAATTCAGATCGGTCACCAGTTTCTGGGCCACATTGGCAGGCGTCGCACCGAGCACATCGGTGAGGACCAAGGTGTCTTGCAGCGGGTCTGCTTGCAATAACAGCTGTGCTGCATTCAAAGTGTCTTCAGGGGCTTCATGCGCTGGCACATCAACGGCGATCACCGCACTGGTGCATTCAGGAAACACATGCAAGGCGCAATCCCTCAAGGCATTTGCCAGCGGCGCGTGTGCAATGATCAGTATGCGTGTACTCATAGATAAGACTTTGCGGGAATTATCACCTTTTAAAGCAAACACATTGACGTTTTCTTTTATGCCCGTGTCGATTGCTGCGGTCGTGCTGTATTTGCCACGATTTGATTGAGAGAGAATCGGTTCATGAATTCACTCGATGGCATCCGTGTTCTGGATTTATCCCGCGTTCTGGCCGGTCCTTGGTGCACCCAGACCTTGGCTGACTTGGGCGCAGATGTGGTCAAGGTCGAGCGCCCGCTTGTCGGCGACGACACGCGCGGCTGGGGTCCACCGTTTCTGAAACAAGCTGATGGGCAGGACAGCGCAGAGTCCGCGTATTTTTTGGGTGCCAATCGTAACAAGCGATCCATCACATGCGATTTCTCCACGCTTGAAGGCCAGCAACTGATTCGCCAACTGGTGTCCAAAGCCGACGTGCTGGTGGAGAACTTCAAAGTCGGTGATATGCAGCGTTACGGTTTGGATTACGACTCGCTGAAAGCGCTCAACCCCCGACTGGTTTATTGCAGCGTGACCGGCTATGGCCAGACCGGCCCTTACGCGGACAAAGCCGGTTATGACTTTGCGGTGCAGGCCATGGGCGGCTTGATGAGTGTCACTGGCGAGCGCGACGACGCCGGTGGCGGACCGCAGAAGGTAGGTGTTGCTGTTGCTGACTTGTTCACCGGCATGTATGCCACTGTCGCCGTTTTGGCCGCATTGCGACATGCAGAGCGCACCGGCACGGGTCAATACATTGACATGTGTCTGCTCGACACCCAAGTCGCCATGCTGGCGAATCTGGGGGCGAATTACCTGGTCAACTCGCCCGCCAAACCACCGCCCGGGCGCATGGGCAATGCCCATGTCAACATCGTTCCTTATCAGGTGTTTGAAACTGCGTGCAAGGCCAGCGGTGAACGTGATTTTTTGATAGTGGCGGTGGGCAACGATTCACAGTTTGCCAAGTTGTGCGATTGCCTCCATCGTTCTGAGTGGGCCGCCGATACACGCTTTGTGCGCAACCAGGACAGAGTCAAGCACAGAGATATATTGATTCCCATGCTGGCCGAATGCTTTATGACTCAGGCCAAATCGCACTGGCTGGCCACACTCGAATCGGCCAAAGTGCCATGTGGTCCGATCAATAACTTGGCTGAGGTATTCAAAGACCCGCAAGTTTTACACCGTCAAATGGTGCAGACTTGGCAGCACCCGCTGAAAGCAGATTTGCCTCTGGTGGCTAGCCCTATCAAGATGAGCGAGACACCTGTACGACAGCATTTACCGCCTCCCATGCTGGGCGAGCACACACTGCAAGTACTGAATGACTGGTTGGGTCAGTCGCCGTCTGAGAATTGAAATCATCTCTGGCTTTGTCTGGTTTTCAATCACAGTCCCGCCATCAAAAAAGCCTGTCTGTTCGCACAGACAGGCTTTTTGTTGGATCGCAATGTGTAATCAGTGTTTGACTTGAGACAACATGGTGTCTGCATCGCTGACTTCAAATTTACCTGGACCTTCAATGTTCAATGATTGGACTTTGCCATCCTTGACCAACATGGAATAGCGGTTGGAGCGTAATCCCAGGCCTTTGCCGGTCAGGTCCAAGGTCAAGCCAGTGGCTTTGGTGAATTCGGCATCGCCATCGGCCATCATGCGCACTTTGCCGGTCGCTTTCAATTCGCGACCCCAGGCACCCATGACAAAAGCATCGTTGACGCTGACGCACCAGATTTCATCTACGCCTGCGGCTTTCAAATCAGCCAATCGGTCGATGTAGCCCGGCACATGTTTGGCAGAACAGGTGGGCGTGAACGCGCCCGGCAATGCAAACAAAGCAATGGTTTTGCCAGCGCTCGCTTTGGCCACGTCAATCGCATTCGGGCCTATGCTGCAACCCTCGCCCTCGACTTCTGAATATTCCATCAAGGTGGTATGTGGAAGTGTGTCGCCTACTTTGATCATGTTTTTGCTCCTTAGAAATAGAAATGACCCACGATTGTGGGCCATTTAAACAAAGCTTGTCAGCTTGGACTGAACTCAGTTCAAACCGCAGGTGCTTTTTCAACCAGACGGGTTGCGACCCAGTTTTTGGTTTTGGAAATCGGGCGGCTTTCAGTGATTTCAATCACGTCGCCCAAGTGGTATTGACCGGTTTCGTCATGCGCGTGGTACTTGCTGGACTTACCGACGATCTTGCCGTAGAGCGCGTGTTTGACACGGCGCTCAACCAACACGGTCACGGTTTTGGCGCGCTTGGCGCTGACGACCTTACCAATCAGAGTGCGTTTGAGTGATGTTTTGGCTTCAGTCATGTTCACTCCTGGGCTGCGGCTTTTTCAGCCTGAATGGTTTTGGCGCGGGCGATAGCGCGACGTGTCACCTTCATTTGCGAGGTGTTGTTGAGTTGCTGCGTGGCCTTTTGCATGCGCATATTGAAATGGGCTTTTTGCAATTCCTTGATCTCAGTGTCGAGACCGGCAGCGTCTTTTTGGCGTAATTCAGATGTTTTCATGTGTCAGCTCCTGAATCATTGGCCAATAAGGCGGGACACAAAGGTGGTGCGCAAAGGCAGTTTGGCTGCAGCCAAACGGAATGCTTCACGCGCGAGTTCTTCGGGCACACCGACGATTTCGTAGAGCACCTTGCCGGGCTGAATTTCAGCCACGTAGTACTCAGGATTGCCCTTACCGTTACCCATACGGACTTCGGCAGGTTTTTGTGAAATCGGCTTGTCCGGAAAAATACGGATCCAGATACGGCCGCCACGTTTGACGTGACGCGAAATCGCACGACGTGCGGATTCAATTTGACGCGCGGTCAAACGGCCGCGGTCGGTGGATTTCAAGCCAAAGTCGCCGAACGCCACGGTATTGCCACGGGTGGCGATGCCGGTGTTGCGACCTTTTTGTTCCTTGCGGTATTTACGGCGCGCTGGTTGCAGCATGCTTATTCTCCTTGTCCGTCCGCAGCCGTGCCAG
>CANNRV010000093.1 GCA_947508145.1 Comamonadaceae bacterium | reverse complement strand
GTCAGTCAGCAGTTAGAAGGCACGCACGAGGTGTTGTTGACCGGCCCGGGGCAGGCGCGTACTGAGTTTCAACACTGGTGCGAACAGCATGCCAAAGGCGCGGCGCATGCCATCACCGACAACCTGCCCTCAGACCACCCGAGTGACCCTCAGTTGATTGCCATGGCGCGTCAGTATTTCAAAAAGTTTGACAACATGGCGGCAGACCCAGGGCGGGTGTAAAGCGTCAAGCGCTGATTCAAGCGTGCAGCGGTGCGACTTTTTGATCAATCGCACCGAAGACGCTGAGGCCGTCTTTGTCTTTCATGTCTATGCGCACGGTGTCACCAAATTGCATGAATTCGGTTTGCGCTTTGCCATCCAAAATCGTTTCAATCGCGCGTTTTTCGGCAATACAGCTGTAGCCTTTAGGCCAGTCTTTGCGGCCTTCTTTCTCAATGGCTTTGTTGCTCACCGTGCCGCTGCCAATGATGCTGCCCGCACGCACATTGCGGGTCTTGGCCAAGTGGGCAATCAACTGACCGAAGTGAAACGTCATCTCAGGGCCTGCGTCGCACATGCCAACACGTTTGCCGTTCCAGTCCACCCGCATGCTCAAGTGCAAACGGCCTTGCTGCCAAGCATCGCCCAGTTCATCTGTGGTCACGGCCACCGGGCTGAAAGCGGTCGCCGGTTTGCCTTGCAAAAATCCGAAGTTCTTCGCCAGTTCGGCAGGGATGAGGCGACGCAATGACACATCGTTGGCCAGCATCACCAGGCGTATGCCTTCCAGCGCTTGCTCGGGAGTGGACTGCATGGGCACATCAGCGGTGATGACCGCAACCTCGGCCTCGAAGTCGATGCCATGGTCGGTGCTGACCGCCACGATGTCGTCGCACGGGCCGATGAAATCATCGCTGCCGCCTTGGTACATCAACGGGTCTTCGTAGTAATTGGCAGGCACTTCGCTGTTGCGCGAGGCACGTACCAGCTCGACGTGGTTCATATAAGCCGAACCGTCAGCCCATTGGTAAGCGCGTGGCAGCGGTGCCATGCACATCTTGGGGTCAAACGGGAAAGCATGTCTGGCTTTGCCTTGGCTCAAGGTTTGGTAGAGGTCTTGCAGCTGAGGGGAAATGAAGTTCCAGTCATCTAAGACTTGCTGCAATCGCTGGGCGATGCCGCTCGCATAATGGGCGCTTGTCAAATCGCGGGACACCACCACCAGTTGTCCGTCGCGTGAACCATCTTTGTATGTCGCTAATTTCATGCAGTCATTCTATCCATCGGTCCTGAAGCAAAGACTGTCACTCGGCGTGTTGCTGCTGTGCGTGCTGGCCGCTCACTTGGCCGGTGTGTTGAGCTTCTCCCAGCTGTGGCCGTCCCGCGTGAGCCCAGCTATACCTGCTCACATCAGCTTTCAAACCGGCGCATCGACAGACACCAGCCCTGAGAGCGCAACATCAGAACCCGCTGCCACTGAAACACAAAGCACCCGCCCTGCACCTGCCCAAGCTGCCAAACCATCGGCACCTCCGACAAGCGGCATGCATGCGGTGAATCTGCTTCCCACAGACAAGGACACCACGGCTGCACGCGAAGAGCCTGAGGCAGCGCAAACTGAAGCCAAGCCGACAACCGCCGCTGCACCTGAACCCGTCATTGAAGATGACCCCAAGCCAATTGCCACCGCTGCTGCACCACCGCCACCTAAGGTAGCGCCCGAGCCACCGCTTGCGCCCGAGCCACCGCTTGCACCTACTCCGCCAGCACCGGTGATCAGCGAGCCCAAAGCGGCAAGCGCCAGCACCACTGCGCCGGCGAATGACAACGTGCCTGCCAACACGGCGACCTTGCCGGCTGATAACAAAGAACCCACGGCCCCGGCTTCTGCATCGGCTGCACCGACTGCCGATGCGAGCAAGACGGCCAGCGAACCGCCCGCTTGGTTGAACAACGCACATTTCATTTGGCCGTCTTCCACCCGTTTCATTTACGAAGTGATAGGCGAGAGCAAGGGCTTGCGCTTCAACGCCGATGGCGAATTGCTGTGGAAACACGATGGCAAGCAATACGACATGCGGCTGGAGATCAAGCATTTTTTGTTTGGTAGCAAAACCCAAACCAGCGTTGGTCAACTGGGTCTGCAAGGCGTGCTGCCCAAACGCTTCGGCGACAAATTCAAACAAGAAGTCGCCGCGCATTTCGACCGCGACAAGCACCAGTTGGTATTCAGTGCCAACAGCAATCCGCAGCCGCTGTTGCCAGGCGCACAAGACAGACTCAGTTTGTTTGCCCAGCTGGCTGCCTTGCTGGCAGGCTCACCCGAGTTGCGACAGAGTGGACAACAAATCAACTTTCAAGTGGCCGCTGCCAAAAGCGCAGACATGTGGACATTCCAAGTGGAAAAGCAGGAAGTCATACAACTGCCCGCCGGTAAATTCAACACATGGAAATTGAGCCGCGTGTTTAAAGGCGCGTATGACCAAACGGCGGATGTGTGGCTGTCACCCGCGCATGGCTATTTGCCCATCAAGCTGCGTATCGCGCAAACCAATGGCGATGTGCTGGAGCAAAACCTGAGTAAGGTGCAGTTGCCTTGATATCTTTTTACGCATTGCGTTTGATGGCCTGCGCCAACACATCCACCATCTGCTCAATCTGCGGCTTCTCCACCACATAGGCCGGGGCCAGCACCAGGTTGTCGCCGGCGCTGCGCACCAGCACGCCGTGTTTTAAACAGTCTTGGAACACCGAGTAACCGCGCGCGCCCGCGCCAATGCCAGACGGACTGAGTTCAACAGCAGCCGCCAATCCCAAAGAGCGAATGCTGATCACATTCGGCAAGCCTGTGACAGCGGCGTGCACCGCGTTGCCTAAGTGCGGTGCCATGCTGGCAGCGCGTTCAAACAAGTGTTCTTCGGCCAACAACTTCATGGTGGCCACGGCCGCTGCACAGGCCACCGGGTGTCCCGAGTAGGTATAGCCGTGGGAGAACTCAATCACGTGTGCAGACGTGGGCACCGACATGATGGCCTCGTAAATGCCATCGCGACACACCACGCCGCCCATGGGCACCACGCCATTGGTGACGCATTTGGCAAAGTTCAGCATGTCCGGCACCACACCGAAATAGTCCGCAGCGAACGGCGTACCCATGCGGCCAAAGCCGGTGATGACTTCATCAAAAATCAGCAAGATGCCGTGCTTGTCGCAAATCTCGCGCAAGCGCTGCAAATAGCCTTTGGGCGGTATGTACCAACCAGCGCTGCCTGCTACCGGCTCAACAATGATGGCCGCCACATTGCTGGGGTCGTGCAAGGGCAAGATGCGTTGTTCCAATTCGAGCAACCAGTCCTCGGCAAACACCGGTTGCTCGCCGTTGATGTACGCATGGTTGACCGGGTCATGGATGAATCGCATATGGTCTACATGCGGCAACATGGACGGGCCGAACATTTTGCGGTTACCGCCTATGCCGCCCACGCTCATGCCGCCAAAACCCACGCCGTGGTAGCCGCGCTCGCGACCGATGAACACACTGCGCTGGCCCTGGCCGCGTGCGCGGTGGTAAGCCAAGGCGATTTTCAATGAGGTGTCCGCCGCTTCCGAGCCCGAGGTGCAGAAAAACACTTTGTTCAAATCGCCGGGTGCAAGCGCTGCAATCATGTGCGCGGCTTCAAACGCGCGGTCATTGCCAAATTGAAACGCGGTGGAGTAGTCCAGCGTTTGTAATTGCTGGTAAATCGCATCGTTGATTTCACGCCGGTTGTGCCCTGCCCCGACACACCACAAACTGGAAACACCGTCCAACACTTGGCGGCCATCGGCGGTGGTGAAGTACATGCCCTTGGCCTGTGTGAACACTCGCGGCGACTGGTGAAAATCTTTGTTCGGCGTGAACGGCAACCAAAGATTGTCTAAGTGGATGTCTGCGGCTCCCATGGGCGGTGTCTCCTTGAAGATGTGGCATGCCCCTGGCCATTCGAGAGGGCTTCAAGGCATTCTAGGCCGCATCTCGTCTGGCAACTCCAATGACACGGTGTCTGTCGATGTCACCAAACCCAGCGAGTAAGCATCTTGACGCGGGTACTCGGTGCAACGCCAACGCGGCGTACTTGAGGTGGGGCACAACAGCGTGATGCGGTCGCGCGGCTGGTTGCGACTGATCTCACGTATCAACATAAAACCGGTGGCATCTTTCAATTCAAACAATGCCACGCGCAATAAATCGGCATCGTATTTGTCGCCCATGCGTTCTTTGTAAAACGCCATCATGTCCGCCGCATGCGCGGGCAACAACTCGCCGGTCAACGGCATGCTCGGGCCGTGTATGCCTATCACCGTCAAACGCGGTTCGTAACCGGTGGCGTACTGGCGTTGTTGACCAGCCATGAAGATGAGAGAGCAGGCCGACAAACACGGGCCGGACACCAACGTGGTCACCGGATGCGTGGTCAACCAGCGTGCGATTTTCATGCTCGCAAACAAATGGCCGCCGCGTGAGTTCACCAGTATCAAACGTTTGACTGGTGCAGACTCGAGTTCAGCCCGCAATTTCACATCGTCATTGGCCACAATGTCGCCGCTGATAAACACGTCTGTGTCTACCCGGTGAATTTGTATAGCGTGGGCAGAGTGTGCGAAAAACATCAACAGCAAGGCGACAAAGCTTGCGATCTGCAAATGGCGCCGCGACACATAAGTGCTGTACACATGACGAACCAACACTGAAATAACTTGGCGAACCACTGCAAGCAGATGAATACCTTGGCATGCGTATAAAGCGATGAACATGAAGACCTCCAAACATTGACTGATGGGTCTTCATGGGCAAAAGCAATGCCATGCAATGCGTCCTTACTTTCTGTTTCATTCGCTGTGTTTGCGCTTCAAAAAGCACACCTTGGCATTCACGCTTTTTTTGATTTTTCCGACAGTTTTTCAACTAGCGGAACTGAGTTGCTGTGAGTTTCTTGACACTTGCATCTGCTGACGCAATTAAGGTTTCGGCGCAGCTGAATGCCTAGTTATTACTTGCCCGTTCAATGAAGTGACATGCCGTGTGAACGGCTTGCTGGGGGCAAGCGGAGCGTGAACACGGGGCAGGGTCGCATCCGGTTTACAGTAGCGGCATGAACGCTATTTCCACCCCTGAATTGCAAAGCCTGCACAACGATGCCAACGCACAGGCTTCACGCAGCGCACAAGTCGTCCACGCATTGCGCCAAGTGCTGCCTGCACACGCCGTGTTGTCATCATCTGAAAACACCACGCCTTATGAATGCGACGGCTTGACCGCCTACCGCCAACGCCCTTTGTGTGTCGCGCTGCCAGAAACTTATGAGCAAGTACAAGCCGTGCTGCGCACCTGCCATGCACTGCAAGTGCCGGTGGTCGCACGCGGTGCTGGCACCGGCTTATCCGGTGGTGCCATGCCGCATGCGCAAGGTGTCACCTTGTCGCTGGCCAAGTTCAATCGCATTTTGAAAATGGACGCGCACAGCAGAACTGCTGTGGTGCAAAGCGGCGTGCGCAACCTGGCCATCAGCGAAGCCGCTGCGCCCTTGGGTTTGTATTACGCGCCAGACCCATCCAGCCAAATCGCATGCAGCATTGGCGGCAACGTCGCAGAAAACTCCGGCGGCGTGCATTGTTTGAAATATGGTTTGACCTTGCATAACCTCTTAAAGGTCAAAGGCTTAACGATTGAAGGCGAATGGATTGAATTCGGCGGCGATGCGCTGGACGCACCCGGCTTGGATTTGCTTCCCTTGGTGGTTGGCTCTGAAGGCATGCTGGCCATCACACTCGAAGTGACCGTCAAGCTCATGCCTAAGCCACAGCTTGCACGTTGCATCATGGCCAGCTTTGACGATTTGCGCAAAGCCGGTGACGCAGTGGCTGCGGTGATTGCAGCTGGCATCATTCCAGCGGGTTTGGAGATGATGGACAAACCCATGACCGCAGCGGTGGAAGATTTTGTGCACGCCGGTTACGACTTGAATGCCGAAGCGATTTTGCTGTGCGAGAGCGACGGCACCCCTGAAGAAGTGGAAGAAGAGATTGGCCGCATGAGCGCGGTGTTGCAAGGCTGCGGCGCGACTGCAATTGCGGTCAGCAAAGACGAAGCCGAACGATTGAAATTTTGGAGCGGACGCAAAAACGCGTTTCCCGCCAGCGGGCGCATCAGCCCGGACTACATGTGCATGGATTCCACCATTCCGCGCAAGCGCTTGGCCGACATCTTGTTGGCGATTGCCGAGATGGAAAAAAAATACGGACTGCGCTGCGCCAATGTGTTTCACGCAGGCGACGGCAATTTGCATCCACTCATTCTGTTTGATGCAAATGATCCGGACCAGTTGCACCGCTGCGAACTCTTTGGTGCGGACATTTTGGAAACCAGCGTGGCCATGGGCGGCACCGTCACCGGCGAGCACGGTGTGGGCGTGGAGAAACTCAACTCTATGTGCGTGCAGTTTTCAGCAGCCGAGAATGAACAAATGTTTGGCGTTAAACGCGCCTTTGACCCGCAAGGTTTGCTCAACCCCGGCAAAGTCATTCCAACGCTGCAACGCTGCGCCGAGTACGGCAAGATGCTGGTGCGCGGCGGGCAGATGAGTCACCCGGAGTTGCCGAGGTTTTGATTTATTTGCGCTGACGAATACGCCGCGCAAATTTGGCTGCATCTTGAATAGCCAAAGCTTCATCTAGTGCTGCGTGGTCTGCAATTTGAGCTTCGGTGGTCGCATCCACTTTGGCTTTGTTGATCCGGCCAATACCTTTCAGTGACATGGTGGCGGGGTCAATTTTTATGCGTGTTGTTTTCATACAGTGTGATTTCTCGGCTATTGGCTTTTCTGGCAGAAATAATGCGCTTAACTCGATCTGGCAACGCCTTCATACAAGTACTTCTGAAAACCCACAAACGCCTGCCTCACCTGCACCGCATCGCCTAAATCCGCCATCGCATCATTTAGTGCATTGTTGTAGCGCAGCTTCAGCAGTGGCGTGAGTTTGTCGGTGTCTAGTTCGTCCACGCCTTGGGTCACATATTGGTCCAACACAAACTCTAAAAACGCTTGCTGCTTTTGCCCGTAGGTCATGGCGTTATGCGCCTTGGCGCGTTCGGCACGAGTAGCACGGGTTTCGGTGGGCAGTGCAAATGCCACATAGGCCAGCACGTCAAACAAATCGCTTTTATCTGCGTCGATGATGCCTTGCATTTCACGCAAAGGTTCGCGTCCAAAACCTTTTTCAGCCAATCCATTCAGTAGCGCCTTGCGTGTAGCGGGGTCGGCCCAAAGTGTTCTCAATTCGTCTTCGTTTTTGAAAAACTCGGGCAATGTGCCAAACAGGCTTTCTAAAAACTGCGTCGGTGACAGCGGCTTGCCGTCTGGCCCCCAGTAACTGGTGGAGGTGATGTGTTGGATGCTGCGGGTTTTACCGTCGGCCAGTTTGACCAACAGCTTAGGCGGGCGCGGTGGTGGGTCTTGGATGATGACGGGTTCTTCTACTATGGGTGGTCGCTCTGGACCCTGTGGAGACCAGCTCGGTGGCAAAGGCTTGTCGGTTGGTGGCTCAAGCTCAATCGGCTCACCGTCCCAATCGGCAT
>CANNRV010000092.1 GCA_947508145.1 Comamonadaceae bacterium | reverse complement strand
AGCGGTGTGGAATGGGATGCGGTGGAATTGCCCAGTCAGTTCATGGAGAACTTTTGCTGGGAATGTTCGGTGCTCAAACACATGACCGCCCACGTAGACACAGGCTTGCCTTTGCCGCGCGACTTGTTCGACAAAATGCTGGCCGCGAAAAATTTCCAAAGCGGCTTGCAGACTTTGCGGCAAATCGAGTTTTCTTTGCTCGATATGTATGTGCATTCACAAGACACGGACGCTGTCGATGTCATGGCCGTGTTGCAGCAAGTGCGCGATGAAGTGTCTGTCATGCACCCGCCTGCATTCAACCGCATGCCGCATTCTTTCAGCCATATTTTTGCGGGCGGCTACGCGGCCGGTTATTACAGCTACAAATGGGCGGAAGTGCTGAGCGCTGACGCGTATGCAGCATTTGAAGAAACCGCTTCTGCCGATGGCGAACACAGCGTGGAGACTGGCAGACGCTATCGCAAGTCGATTCTGGAAGCGGGCGGCAGCCGACCTGCCATGGACTCGTTCAAAGCCTTCAGAGGCCGCGAGCCCAGCCTGGACGCCCTACTGCGTCACCAAGGCATGGCAGTCGCTCAATAAACCAGCGATTGCACGCCTTGCGGTGTGCCCAGCAAACACACATGCGCATGCTGATGCGCGAACACGCCGACAGTCACCACGCCAGGCCATTGACTGACCGTGTTTTCAAATGCCAACGGGTCGGTGATGGACAAACCTTTGACATCCAATAAGTACTGACCGTTGTCGGTCACCAGCGGCTGACCGTTCGCGATGCGCAATGTGGCCACACCACCCATGGCTTGGAAGCGTCGCACGATTTCCGGGGCAGACATGGGAATGATTTCCACCGGCAAAGGAAATGCGCCCAGCACCTGCACCCGCTTGGAGGCATCGGCGATGCAAACAAATTGATCGGCCTGAGCGGCGACAATTTTTTCGCGGGTAAGTGCTGCGCCGCCGCCTTTGACCATGTAACCGTGCGCATCTATTTCGTCCGCGCCGTCGATGTAAACCGACATGCGATCGACCTGCGCCAAATCCACCACCGGTATGCCCAAGCTGGCCATTCTCTGGGTGGATGCCAGCGAGCTGGACACCGCGCCTTTGATGCTTACGCCGCTGGCCGCCAGCGCGTCTATGAATTTATTGACGGTGGAACCGGTGCCCACGCCGAGGTATTCGCCGGGGATGACATAGGCCAAGGCGGCTTGCGCCACCATTGTTTTCAATTCGTCTTGGGTAGGTGGTGTTTGGCTCATCGGTGACAATTCCTGATTCATTCACACGGATTATCCATGTCAGCCCTGCCCTACGCCCTGCTTCGCCCCCTGTTGTTCGCTTTGGATGCGGAAACAGTGCATGACCACACCATCGGTTTGCTTGCAGCCACCCAGCACACGGTGCTGCGTCACTTGTACCAGCAAGAGCGTGTCAATGACCCGATCTCGCTGTGCGGTTTGACATTTCCCAACCGCATCGGTCTGGCCGCAGGTCTAGACAAAAATGCCCGCTGCATTGATGCTTGGCAAGCCATGGGCTTTGGTTTTGTGGAGGTAGGCACAGTCACACCCTTGGCACAGCCGGGCAACCCCAAGCCGCGCATGTTCCGACTGCCGCAAGCCCAGGCCTTGATCAACCGGCTGGGTTTCAACAACCAAGGCTTAGAGAGTTTTTTAAGCCATGTCGCTCAAGCTAGGTTCAGACAAAACACAGCAATACCGATGCTGCTGGGTTTGAACATCGGCAAAAACGCAGCCACGCCTATAGAACAAGCGAGCGACGATTACTTGGCTTGCTTAGATGCAGTGTATCCGCATGCCGACTATGTGACGGTGAATATCTCCAGTCCCAATACGAAAAACCTGCGTCAACTGCAATCAAATGAAGCATTCACCAGTCTGCTGGAAGTCTTGCAACAACGCCGCGCACAACTGGCTTCAAAACACCACAAACATGTGCCCGTGTTTATAAAAATCGCACCCGACCTAGATGACTCGCAGTTGCAACAACTGTGCGCGAGTTTGCGTGCGGTGTGCATGCAAGGCGATGAGGTGAAAGACCAGGCCTGGGGCGTGATTGCCACCAACACCACTTTGTCCAGAACAGCTGTGCAAGGGCTGCGGCACAGCGAAGAAACAGGTGGGCTGTCGGGTGCGCCGGTGCGCGAAGCCAGCAACCGGGTGATACGCAGCTTGCGCCAGCAACTCGGGGCACAGTTCCCCATCATCGGCGTAGGCGGTGTGATGAATGCGCAAGATGCGGTGGACAAAATTCAAGCCGGTGCTAACTTGGTGCAGATATATACCGGACTGATTTACGCAGGCCCTTCATTGGTGCCCGCCTGTGCCAACGCCATGAAACACAGGGCGTAAATATCAACAGGCTAGCGGCTGTGGTTCCAATGCGTTTGCCAATTGGATTTGTAGCTTTCAGCCAAGCCGCTTGATTTCAACACCAGCAAGTTTTCTGCATTGCGGGTTTGCGCGGAATTGGTGAAATTAAAGCTGCCCGTGATCACCAGTTCACCATCTACCACGATGACCTTGTTATGCGCAATCGCATGGCCGGCATCCAAACGCAATGGGATTTGCTGGGCTTGCAGCAACTCGGTGACATAACGGTTGGTGCTGTCGGTTTTCGCATCCAGCAACACCTTGACCAAAACACCTCTGGCATGCGCCCGCAACAAGGCCTGGGCAATGCCATTGTGCGTGAAGCCATAGGCTTGCACCAACACTTCGGTTTTGCTTTGGTCAATGACCTCAATCACAGCGGCTGCAACATCTGAAGGTGGGGTGAAATAAATGCCGACCACTTCGGCTTGGGCCGAAGATGCATTGAGATTGCTTTTGTTGGTGACTGAAGGCGTTTGTGCGTAGCCCAACTGAAGTGCAATACCAAAGCAGCAAACGAGCACAGTTTTTGTATACCTGTGGAACACTTGTCGATCGGGGATAAAAAATGGATGCCCAGGGCTTACACTGGTTTGTTGATTGTTTGAATACTGCATGCTGACCATTCTATGAACCCCTTGATTCCTTCAGACAGCGAAGCCGCTGAGATGGCTGCCAGACTTGAACTGCACCCTGCTTACCGAGTCATGCGTATGCTGGTGCCACGCCATTCCTTTGAACCTGCCTTGCCTGGAAAACGTTTGCTGCAAGGTCTGGTGCTGGACACGGAAACCACCGGCCTGAGCCCGCAAACAGACCAGGTGATTGAATTGGGCATGGTGTTGTTTGAGTTTGACCCTGAACTGGGCACAGTGCATCGTGTGGTGTCTGTGTTTGATGAACTCGAAGACCCGGGTCGCCCCATTCCGCCTGAAACGATTGCTGTGCACCACATCACTGACGAGATGGTGCGAGGCAAGCGCATTGATGACGCGGTGGTTGAAGGCTTATTGAAAAATGTGTCGGTGGTGATCGCCCACAACGCCAGCTTTGACCGCCCTTTTGTCGAACAACGCTGGCCGGTGTTTGAAACCAAACAATGGGCTTGCAGCATCAAAGACATTGATTGGAAAGCCGAAGGCCTAGGCTCAGCCAAGCTGGAATACCTGTTGCAGACTTTGGGCATTTTTTACGAAGCACACCGGGCAGAAACCGATTGTTGGGCACTGCTTGAATTGCTGAATGCCAACTTACCGCAAAGCCAACAACCGGCTTTGTTGTCATTGCTTGAAACGCTGAACCAGCCGCAAGTGCGCTTGTATGCCACGGGTTCACCTTTTGACAGCAAAGACACATTGAAGGCGCGCGCATACCGATGGGACCCGGACAAGCGCAGTTGGCATAAGTCGCTCTCCAGCGACAAAGCCTTGGAAGAAGAAATCGACTGGCTGAAAAGAAAGGTCTACAACGGCAGACCAGCCAGTGTGCAAATTGAAACCATGGGCGGCCTGGTTCGCCATTCCAGCCGACAAGGTGAGATCAGCGTCCGCCAGATTTAGGCTCGGCACTGACTGGTATCAATAGTTCACCACCTGCCAAGGCATGGGGCATGTGGGTACTGCCGGATAGTACTGTTGGCTGGCAGGGCAAAAATAAGCAGTACTAGGAGGGCTGACCTGCACCGGTGGAGAAACAATCACGGCTGCGGGTGGCATCGTTGCTATTCTGTTTGCCAAATAAACCGTGGTGCCAATGACAGCGGCTGCCGCAAACGGTGACATGGACCAATCGTTTCTGAAATGTCTGAATTCTTCCCTGCGCTCTCGGTGTTCATAGCCTTCGTGCCTGCCACCTCTTGCATCAGAATAAGAGCGGGACTGCCAGCGGTCGTTGTCAGCATGTGCTGAGCCGGTGATAGCAAGCAGGGAAAGTATCAGTGCGGGAAGAAACTGCTTTGTCATGGTGTCCCTTGTGAAGTTGAATAAAAAACCCGAAGCACGCTTACTCAACGCCGGCCGCAAGAATCCGGATGACACGCAAATCGCATAAGATGAAAAGCATGAATAAAGCAGTTAAAACAATTTCAGTATGGTTCTGTTTGTGCCTCGCTGGCTCAGCCGTCGCCGAGTCCTATGTCTTCCCCAGCGTCCATTTGCACGATTTGCCTGGTGCCCTGCAAGAGGCTTACCGGCATGAAAAACCCAACTTAGGTGATATCGGCCGCTGTGTGGTCAGTTATGACAGCAGCGTGGACCAGGAAAAAATGATTTTCACCTGCTCGATTTACGTCAAGATGTCTGCTGTCGCCGAACGCAAAGCCATGGAACGCTGTGAAGACATGAAAGAAAAGCGCCATGTCAAAGGGCCATGCCGTGTGATCAAGGAATAAGTTCAGCGCATTAAGAGTTGAACGTAAATGGCGATACAGCTGGCATAGCCTGTGAGCCAACACAGCGTTCTGAAGCTGGCGTAGTCAGCGATATAAGCCAGCACATACAGTATGCGCGCCACTACAAATACTACGCAGTAACGATCAAGCACAGAAGGCTCAAGTTGCATCACCAGTCCAAGCACCACAGCGACGGCAAAAAATGGAAAGGCTTCAAACGCATTGTGCTGAGCTGCATTGGCTCGGGCTCGAAAGCCCGTTTGTGTCGCCAGCCATTCACGCGGGTTGTGGTTATCGAAACGGCGAAACCCCCATTTGGCCACGGTGGTGCTGGCAATCGGCAACACGCCAGCAATCAATAAGCTGAGGACTGGGATATTCATAAAGACGGGCCAGCCAGACCCTGAATGGCCAAGGCATAACCTTGTACACCCAGACCAACCACAGTGCCTTTAGCCACCGGCGAAATATAGGAATGGTGGCGAAACGCTTCACGCGCATGCACATTGGAGATATGTACTTCGACAACGGGCAATCCGGTGCCTTTGATGGCATCGTGCAAAGCGATAGAAGTATGGGTAAATGCTCCCGGGTTGAAGACCGCGCCCAGCGCTTTTCCCTCGCGGTGTAACAGGCCATAGGCATGGATTTTGTCGATCAACTCGCCTTCGTGGTTGCTTTGAAAGCATTCCACTTCGTGGCCAAACGCATGCGCGGTGATTTCGCACAAAGCCTGCACATCAGCCAGCGTGGCGTGACCGTATTGTTCAGGTTCACGGGTGCCAAGCAAGTTCAAATTGGGTCCGTTTAAGACGAGTATTTTCATGAAATGAGTATACGATGAGGCGTTGCGTGCCAGCCGCATTCTCAGAGCAAGACGTGCACGCGCTCAGAAAGAGAACACATGATTCGACTGGTTGTATTTGATGCCTATGGCACTTTGTTTGATGTCTACTCCGTCGGTGTCCTGGCAGAGTCCTTGTTTCCCGGTCAAGGCGCGGCCTTGTCTGTCATGTGGCGCGACAAGCAAATTGAATACAGCCGTCTGGTCTCGCTCAGTGACCCGCTGAACCCGCTGGGCAGCCGTCACTACCAGTCATTTTGGGACCTGACCCGGTTGGCGCTGCAATACAGCTGTCAACGCATGCAATTGGAGCTGACCCCGGCAAAACAAAAGCAGTTGTTGGACCAGTATTCCCACCTGAACCCTTTCCCGGAAAACCTGGAGGTGCTTCAAACCTTGAAACACAACGGCATGCGTTCTGCCATTCTGTCCAATGGCAGCCCTGAGATGCTGAATTCGGCCGTCAAAAGCGCTGGCATGACCGACTTGATAGATAAAGTGCTGTCTGTAGACGAAGTGCGGCAATTCAAAATCTCGCCGCAAAGCTATGGTTTAGTGGCAGACCATTACCCGACTGACATTCGCGAAGTACTTTTTGTCTCCAGCAACAGCTGGGATGCGTTGGGCGCGACCTGGTTTGGGTTTAAAAGCTTTTGGGTGAACCGACAAGGTTTGCCGTTTGAGACGCTGGGCCCCAGACCCA
This sequence comes from Comamonadaceae bacterium, assembly GCA_947508145.1. Taxonomy (GTDB): domain Bacteria; phylum Pseudomonadota; class Gammaproteobacteria; order Burkholderiales; family Burkholderiaceae_C; genus Limnohabitans. The sequence continues at coordinate 1,379 of CANNRV010000092.1, read as the reverse complement.
CTTACAGCGGTAGCAACCTCAAAGACATACTGCCATTGTTATAAACATGACAGACATTAAAATGCCAGCCCATGAACTCAAGTTGTTGGTGTCTCAAACCATTCTTAGCCCTGCTGTTGTTCGTTTTCGGTTCACTGCAACATTCGCTGGCCATGGGCTTGCTGACCACCTCCCCTGGCCTGAAACAGTCGGAATTGACGACAGCCGAACTTAAGCAAATTCAAATGCAATCCGGTTGGTCAAACGATGACCCGGGCTTAATGCTTTTTGAAATCAACAGCCATTTAGATGCGCCTGTATTTTGCATTGGCGCAAATTTTGAGTTCAAAGACGGTAAGAAACGAAGCCAAGGCTTTGACCCCAAGCTCTATGTGCCAGCGAATGCAGTGCGCCGCACCAGCATCCGTGGCATAGAGAAAAAAGACGTGAAGTCTTACAACTTCAGCTGTTTATGCATGCGGGCCACAACGCAAGGGCCCTGCGAGAAAAAAATCAATTAAGCGTCTTTGCCTGCAGGTGCGGGCGGGCTGACAGGCTTGGCAGGTGCAGCAGGCGTGCCACCGGTTGACGGATAGACAGGTGCTGCGCCGACTTGCTGCATTTCACCGCGGAATTCGCCGCCACGCTCGATTTGGATTTGTGAGTATTCCAGCTTGCCTGACACTTTGCCGGAAGCGCGAATGTGCAGGTGATCGCGACAATGAATGACTTGGTGCAATTCGCCTTCAACTTCAATGCTGCGGGCAGTCACCTTGCCGGTGATTTTTCCGGATTGGCCGATGAAAATTTCCTCGGCTGTCAATTCGCCATCCACCGTGCCGTAAATCGTCGCTTTTTTGGGCACATTCAAAGTGCCTTTAAAGGTCACGCCGTTACCGATCACGAGGTTGTTGGATTGATCCATATTGGTTGCCATAAACGTCTTTCAGTTGAGAAAAGTAATGTCAGAAAAAGAGGAAGAATCCGTTGAGGGTACTTAATGTACCGAGAATACCCAGCACAAATGATACATAAGCCATAGGCTGCCTGCCGGTGATGATGGCAACAGAGGTCAATACGATAGCCAGTTGCAAGAGCCCTTCAGCGTAATCAAACCACGGGTCCTTTTTCAGTGCCAAGTCGCGTTCATGTTCGTATTCTTTGGCTTTGGCCATCAGCTCTTTTTTGCCTTCACCGTTTTCCGGCTCAGATTCATAGCGCTCGATGTTCTTTTTGTAAGCCGCCACTTTGTCATGCAGCAAGTCTTTAGCAGCAGGGGACAGTTTGTCGCTTGCCAGTTGAACCTCGAGTGCATCCACCGCCAGCTTGTACTGGGTTTGACGCACACTTTTGGCCTGGTAGAAGGAATACATGTTGGCCGCGAGAATGTTGTTCATCGT
>CANNRV010000091.1 GCA_947508145.1 Comamonadaceae bacterium | reverse complement strand
CCCCACCTAAGAGGTTCTCAGCAGAAGAACACCGACCGTGGAAAAGGACCCCACAACCCACTCTAGGAAACACATGTCCACTTTCAGCGCAAAACCCGCTGACGTGACGCATGAGTGGTTTGTGATTGACGCCACCGATAAGGTGCTCGGACGGATTGCCAGCGAAGCAGCCCTCCGTTTACGCGGCAAGCACAAAGCCATTTATACGCCTCACGTCGATACCGGCGACTACATAGTCGTCATCAACTCGTCCAAAATTCGAGTCACAGGCAACAAAGCCTTGGACAAGATGTACCACCGCCACTCCGGTTACCCCGGCGGTATTTCCAGCACCAATTTCAAAGACATGCAAGCCAAGCACCCCACACGTGCGCTGGAAAAAGCTGTCAAAGGCATGCTGCCCAAAGGTCCTTTGGGTTTCGCCATGATCAAAAAGCTCAAGGTGTACGGCGGTGCCGAGCATCCCCATACCGCCCAACAGCCCAAAGTGCTGGACATCTAAGGAGCTATGAAATGATTGGTGAATGGAACAATGGCACCGGTCGTCGCAAATCCAGCGTCGCCCGCGTGTTTCTGAAAAAAGGCTCCGGCAAGATCATGGTCAACGGCAAAGACATCGCTGAATATTTCGGCCGTCAAACCTCAATCATGATTGCCAAGCAACCCTTGTTGTTGACTCAGCATGCCGAATCTTTCGACATCCAAATCAATGTACAAGGCGGCGGTGAATCCGGCCAGGCCGGTGCTGCACGTCACGGCATCACACGTGCTTTGATCGATTACGACGCTACCCTCAAACCCGCGCTGTCAGCAGCCGGTTTTGTCACCCGCGATGCGCGTGAAGTGGAACGTAAAAAGGTCGGCTTGCACGGCGCCCGTCGCCGCAAGCAGTTCAGCAAACGCTGATACCTTGCCCGACCTTGTGTCGGCCACAAGCCGCCAGGCCCGCGCCCGGCGGCTTTTTTATTTGTGCATCTCTTTGAACAGATAACCTTGCCAAGCTTATTGTTGACTGGAATAGGTTACTATTCCTGCTTAAAGAACATTTTTATTGGAGAGCGCCATGAGTGCCTTAGCCGAAGCCATCCCCACCGCCATGCCCGAACCCATCGTCTTCACCGACAGCGCCGCCGCCAAAGTGGCTGACCTGATCGCCGAAGAAGGCAACCCTGAATTGAAATTGCGCGTATTTGTTCAAGGCGGCGGTTGCTCAGGTTTCCAATATGGTTTCACCTTTGATGAAATCACCAACGAAGACGACACCACCATGTCCAAAAACGGCGTGTCCTTATTGATTGATGCCATGAGCTACCAATATTTATTAGGCGCTGAAATCGATTACAAAGAAGACTTGCAAGGCGCACAGTTCGTCATCAAAAACCCGAATGCCACCACCACTTGCGGTTGCGGTTCTTCGTTCTCTGTCTAAGACGACGCAGCTTCTGCAAAGCCGGGCTTGTCCCGGCTTTTTTATTTATGCAGGATAAATGGCACCCAGCACACGTGGCCCGCGCGCGCCTGTGACCGCTGGCAGATTGCCCGGCAAATTCAGACAAGTTTGACGTGCCAACCAGGCAAACGCAGCGGCTTCTACCTGCAAGGGCGGCAGCCCATGGTTTTCAGTGCTTTGCACAGCCATGCCCGGCAATCGGTCTTGCAGACATTGCATCAGGTGCTGGTTGTAAGCGCCGCCGCCGCAAACCAGCAAACGCGCTGCATTGGGCGCATAGCGCAGCACATCATTGACACACACCTGTGCGGTCAAGGCGGTGAGCGTGGCTTGAACATCAACCGCACTCAAGGCCGCAGAGGCTTGTAAATGCGCGTTCAGCCAGTCGGCGTGAAACACATCACGTCCCGTGCTTTTGGGGAAAGGCAATTGGAAAAAAGTGTCTTGCAACATGTGGTGCAGCAAAACTTGATTCAATTCACCCTGTGCCGCCCAGGCACCGCCCCGGTCAAATAACTGACCGGTATGCAGTTGACACCAATGGTCGAGCAAGACGTTGCCCGGCCCGCAATCAAAGCCGATGACCTGATCGCTGTTCAAGAGGCTGAGATTGGCCATGCCGCCGATATTGAGTACCGCCACAGATTGACCGGCTTCACCGAACACATGCTGATGAAACGCAGGCACCAGCGGCGCACCTTGACCGCCAGCCGCCAGATCGCGGCTGCGGAAATCAGCCACCACGCGTATACCGGTGCACTCGGCAAGCAAGGCGGGGTTGTTGATTTGCAGGGTGTAGCCGATGCCATCGTGTAAGCCGGGCTGGTGTCGCACCGTTTGACCATGCGCACCAATGGCAGCAATGTCACCAGGCTGTAAATGACAGGCGTTCAACAAATCTTGCACAGCTTGGGCGTAAACAAGCGCCAATTGGTTGGCAGCCAGCGCAGACAGATGCAATTCATTGTCAGCGGCTTGGTTCAGGCTTAAAAAACGCTGGCGCAAGGCATCGTCAAATGGCAGTGAGCAATGGCCTATCGAATGCATGCCGTTGGAGAAATCCATCAACACCGCGTCCACGCCATCGACAGATGTACCAGACATCAGGCCGATATACAGCGTGCTCATTCGCGCCTATTCAGTGCGCAGTGTCGGAGACAGTCAGGCTGGCTGATGCAAGCTGCTTGGAGACTTCAGCCGCCTGGCGGTTGAACTGCTCGCGCGCATGCGCAGGTACCGGCACAGATTCGCTTTGGCGGGCAAGCAGTTGCGGGTCTTTGTGCACGCCATTGACCCGGAATTCAAAGTGCAAATGCGGACCGGTCGCCCAACCGGTGGCACCGACCAGTCCTACCGTTTGGCCTTGAGAGACTGATTGGCCTTTGCGAACCAGCATTTTGCTCAGGTGGGCGTATACGGTTGAATGGCCGTTGCTGTGTTTGATGACAACCGCGTTGCCATAGCCGCCCATATTGCCCGCAGACTCCACCACACCGATACCCACGTTACGTACCGGTGTGCCTTGGGCAGCGGCGTAGTCCACTCCCAAATGAGCACGCCAGGTTTGGAAGATGGGATGAAAACGCATGCTGAAGCCGCTGCTGACCCGTGAAAAAGCCAGCGGCGAAGCAAGATAAGTGCGACGCAGACTTTGGCCTTGCAAGTTGTAATAGCCGCCTGGTTTTTGAGGACTGTCTTGAAACCACATGGCTTGATGCGTTTTGTCTTTGTTGACAAACTCAGCGGTCAAGACCTTGCCGGGCTTCAGCGGTTCGCCATCAGCTTCTAAAGATTCGTAGGTGACGGTAAATCTGTCACCTTTGCGCAAGGCGCGGTGAAAATCGATGTCGCCGGAGAAGATTTCAGCCAGTTGCACTGCAACGCTGTCGGGAATATGTGCTTCATCGGTAGCTGCAAATAAGGAAGTCTCGATGAAACCGCCTGACAGTCGCACGGAAGTTTTGAGTTCGCCGTTTTCCCGGGAGACTTTGAAACCGCTCTCGCTTTGTTCAATCACCAGGCGCTGAAAAGACTGGTTGCTGTCAGTTGCCCAGCGTGCGGTCAACTTCAATAAATGGTTGTCATCATCGACTTCGGCGTTCAATTGGCGGTTATTTTTCCCCAGCAATCCATCGCGGACCAAGGGATTGCTGCGCATGAAATCAGCGGCGTTTTTGTCAGAGATGCCCAAGCGGGACAACATGGACTCAGCGGTGTCACTCGCGCGGGATGCGGCAGTGCGGTAGAGCCGGAGTTTGTCCCGGCTCAAACTGTCGACCTGCTTATCAATGGTTAGATTCGTGACCGTCTCCACCAATTCCCTGATGGGCACAGCTTTGGGATTGATGACACTGAAACCAGCAACCGCGATCGCGCCGCTGGCAAGGCACAGAGTCAGCACACCCATCCGCATCGTCCATTTTTGACTGGCGGTGGTGAAAGATGAATTGACTGAATCGTCGGTGTTCAACAAAAGCGCGGCCCGGTGGAAAAAGCGCCATAGAAAAAAACCGGGCGCTTTAGAATGAATGAATAAATCGTCAGCCACGCCCGCAGGGCACGGCTCAAAGCGTGACAGTATACAGGCCCGGCCTGACGGCAACAAGCCCGAAATCACTTATGAATCAAGCATCTAAGAACGAAACCTCTTTATCTTCGCAAGTTGAACACGCGCTGGCTGTCTCAATGCGCGGCTGCGAAGAATTGCTGCCCAGGGACGAGTGGGTGAAAAAACTCCAGCGGCACGAGGCCAACGGCCAGCCATTGCGTATCAAACTGGGCTTGGACCCGACGGCACCGGACATACACATCGGCCATACGGTGGTGCTGAACAAAATGCGTCAATTGCAGGATTTGGGACACCAGGTGATTTTTTTGATCGGCGACTTCACCTCGCTGATCGGTGACCCGTCCGGGCGCAACAGCACACGCCCGGCTTTGACCCCTGAACAAATCAAGCACAACGCCGACACCTATTACAAGCAAGCCAGCATGGTTCTGGATCCTGAAAGCACCGAGATTCGCTACAACAGCGAATGGAGTGAGCCGCTGGGTGCCAGCGGCATGATTCAGCTCGCGTCGCGCTACACCGTGGCGCGCATGATGGAGCGGGACGATTTCCACAAACGCTTTCACGGCGGCCAATCCATCAGCGTGCACGAATTTTTATACCCGCTGATGCAGGGCTACGACAGCGTCGCATTGAAAAGTGATTTGGAATTAGGCGGCACCGATCAGAAATTCAATTTACTGATGGGGCGGCATTTGCAACAGGAATACGGCCAGGAGCCGCAGTGCATTTTGACCATGCCCTTGCTGGAAGGCTTGGACGGCGTGGACAAAATGTCCAAGAGCAAGAACAACTACATCGGCATCACCGAAGAGGCCAACACCATGTTTGCCAAAGTCATGTCCATCAGCGATGTGTTGATGTGGCGCTGGTTCACCTTGCTCAGTTTTCAAAGCCTGGAAGCGATTGCCAAGTTGAAGGCCGAGGTTGAAGCCGGGCGCAACCCGCGGGATGCCAAAGTCATGTTGGCCAAAGAAATCACCGCACGTTTCCATTCGGCAGCACTGGCTGACAGCGCTGAGCAGGATTTCGTCAACCGCAGCAAAGGCGGTATCCCTGATGACATACCCGACGTACCACTGACGGGAGCGCCCTTGGGGATCAATGCGCTGTTGAAGAACGCTGGTTTGGCACCGTCGACCAGCGAAGCCGGGCGATTGGTCGAAGGCGGCGGCGTGCGCATAGACAGCAGCGTCGTGAGCGACAAAGGATTGAAATTAGAAGCGGGCACGTATGTGGTTCAGGTGGGCAAACGCAAATTCGCCAGAGTGCATCTGAGTGCTTGACACCCTGACCACACAACCGGTATCCGACTGATGAACGCATTGAACCGCTGGCTATTGAAGCTTTCGCCCACCACCTTGTTGTGGACCTCGGTGGTGGTGGCTGTGATCACCATCATCATGAAGACACTGGCCTGGTACATCACCGATTCGGTCGGTTTGTTGTCAGATGCCATGGAGTCGTTTGTGAATTTGGCCAGCGCCATTTTTGCGTTGATCATGGTGACCGTAGCGCAGCAACCGGCAGACGAAGAACACCCTTACGGACACCACAAGGCCGAGTATTTTTCGTCGGGCTTTGAAGGCGTGTTGATCATGGGCGCGGCAGCCGCCATCATTTGGGCATCGATGCACCGCATTTTTGATCCGCAACCGGTGATGGCACTTGGCTGGGGTTTGAGCTTGTCGGTGGCCAGCTCCGCATTGAACGGTTTGCTGGCCTGGGTCATGTTCAAAGTGGCCAAAGCGCAGCGATCTGTTGCGCTGGAAGCAGATGCCAAGCATCTGGTCACCGATGTATGGACCTCGGGTGGTGTGGTCATTGGTTTGTTGCTGGTGCTATTGACCGGCTGGCTGTGGCTGGATGCCGTGGTGGCCATGGGTGTGGCGTTGAATATTTTGAAAGAAGGCTTTGAGCTGATCTGGCGTTCTTCCCAAGGCTTGATGGATGAAGCCGTTGAGCCTGCGGTGCTGGCGCAAATTCAAGAAGTGCTTGACGGGTTTGAACACAAGCGCGGCGAAGTAGAGATCATTCGTTTTGACCACATCACCACGCGCCAGGCCGGGCAGCGTCGCTTTGTCGATATGCATATGCACATGCCGGCCAGTTGGTCGCTGGGCCGTGCAGCCGCATTGCGCACCAGTGTGGAGCAAGCCTTGATGAGCTCGGTGCCCGGGTTGCGTGCCAGCATTCAGTTATTACCGAACGATGTGGAAGCGCATTTTGATGATGTGCGGGATTTGAAATAAATCAAGGTCCGACACTGAAACCATATCAGCTGTGACGCAGGCTGATAATCCCCGCATGACTTCTTCCTTTCGCACGCTCACTCTTTCCGCCGATACCCTCAACAACTTAGATCAACTTGGCTATGCCGAGATGACCCCGATACAAGCGGCGAGTTTGCCCTTAGCGCTCGCTGGTCAGGATGTGATCGCACAAGCCAGCACCGGCAGCGGCAAGACCGCCGCCTTCGGTTTGCCCTTGGTGGAGAAACTCACCGCCAACTTTCATGCGGTGCAGGGGTTGGTGTTGTGCCCCACACGCGAACTCGCGGACCAGGTGACCACAGAAATTCGCAGGCTGGCACGCGCCACGGCCAATATCAAAGTGGTCACGCTGTGCGGCGGTGTGGCCTTGCGCGGCCAAGAGCAAAGCCTGCTACACGGTGCGCATGTGGTGATTGGCACGCCCGGACGGATTCTGGATCACCTCACGCGCGGCAACTTGCGCTTGGACTCGGTCAAAACATTGGTGTTAGACGAAGCCGATCGCATGCTGGACATGGGTTTTTTCGATGACATGAAACAGCTCATTCAACAATGTCCCGCCAAGCGACAAACACTGTTGTTTTCTGCCACTTATCCCGAAGGCATTGCTAAGTTGTCGGCGCAGTTCATGCGCGACCCGCAAACGGTGAAAGTGCAAACCGTGCACGCGGCAGACAAAATCAAACAACTGTTTTACGAAGTGCGCGAAGACGAGCGCTTGCATGCAGTGTCATTGCTGCTCAACCATTTCCGGCCCGAGTCCACGCTGGCGTTTTGCAATACCAAGCAGCAATGCCGTGAGTTGTTGGCCGTATTGCAGGCCCAAGGTTTTGATGCGCTGGCTTTGTATGGCGAACTCGAACAACGCGAACGCGATCAAGTGCTGGTGCAATTTGCCAACCGCAGTTGCTCGGTGCTGGTGGCAACCGATGTCGCTTCGCGCGGACTGGATATCAGTCAACTGAATGCAGTCATCAATGTGGATGTCACGCCGGATGCAGAAATACATATTCACCGCATTGGCCGCACCGGCCGCGCTGATGCACAAGGATTGGCGTTGACCTTGGCCAGTCTGGATGAAATGGGTGCGGTTGGTCGCATCGAGTTGCTGCAAAACATGGAGTCACACTGGGTCAAGCTGGATACGCTGACCGCTACACCCGGCGGCAGGTTGATGGCACCTATGCGCACCTTGCAAATCGTTGGCGGACGCAAAGAAAAAATCCGTCCCGGCGACGTGCTGGGCGCGTTGACGGGTGAAGCAGGGTTCAGTGCCGCACAAATCGGCAAGATCAATGTGAATGAGTTTTCCACCTATGTGGCGGTGGACAGAGCGATTGCAGCAGAAGCAGTCGAGCGTTTGTCCAAAGGACGCATTAAAGGAAAAACCGTGCGTGTGCGTTTGATGGATTGATTTACATTACCCGGGTAATGTGATATGTTGTGCGCATGAGCACAAAGCAATCCAAATTAACCTCGCAAGGCCAGGTTT
>CANNRV010000090.1 GCA_947508145.1 Comamonadaceae bacterium | reverse complement strand
ACACAAACACATCTATTTAAGTCCTCAACAACGCCAACTGGCATATGTATTCCAAAACTACGCTTTGTTTCCCCATTTGACTGTGGTGCAAAACATGGCGTTTTCCTTGCATAAGCATTGGTTGAATCCGCCGAAAAATACACAGTCAGAGCAAATCGAGTATTGGCTGAATAAATTGGAGCTCAAACCATTGGCTCACCAGTACCCGCACCAACTCTCGGGCGGGCAAGGCCAGCGTGTGGCTTTGGCGCGGGCCTTGATCATGTCGCCCAAAGCGGTGCTGCTGGACGAACCTTTTTCTGCGTTGGACGAAAAATTGCGCAATAACTTAAGGCAGGAACTGCTGGATTTGCAAACCCAACTGTCCTTGCCCATGATTTTGATCAGCCACCATCCCGATGATGTGAAAACGTTCGGTGAAGAAATAATTTGTCTGTCGCATGGACAAATTCTGAAAACCCTCCCTGATTTAGCTTAAAGTCAATCCATCGACTATCGCGAAGGAATGTCACCATGCGCACCTGCTTTCAATCTGCCATAGGCTGTGGTCTCTTGGTTTTCTCTCTGGCCGCTTCAACCGCAGCTTGGGCGCAAGATTCATCCACTGCATTGCATCAACGCGCCAACGCCGCGATGTGTGCCAACTGCCACGGCAGCGAGGGCCGCACGGTGAAAGATTCCACGGTGCCGTCCATTGCCGGTTTACCACGCGATTACATGGTGCAGCAAATGTTGGCATTCAAAGAAGGCACTCGACCCGCGACCATCATGCACCAGATTGCCAAAGGCTTGACTGAAACTCAAATCACATCACTGGCCGATTATTTTGCTGCGCAAGCTCGTTAAGGACTCACCATGAAAAGAAGACAACTGCTTCAATCCGGCTTGGCTTTGGGTGGTACTCACGCGCTCGCTCTACACCCCCTGTGGGCGGCAACAGCCAGTTTGCCGGCCAAATCTCAAGTGGTGGTCATAGGCGGCGGCTATGGCGGTGCAACTGCGGCCAAATACATACGCATGCTCTCGAATTACAAGATCAGCGTCATCTTGATTGAACCCAACACCAGTTTCATCTCTTGCCCCATGTCCAACCTGGTGATTGGTGGCAGCAAAACCTTGCCGGACTTAACCACCTCTTACGACGCATTGATGACCAAGCACGGCATCACGCTGGTGAGAGATAAGGTCACTGATATTGATGTGCAAAAGAAATCTGTCCGACTTCTCAATGGGCCAAACATTGCTTATGACAAATTGGTGCTTTCACCCGGCGTTGACATGATGTTCGACAGCATCGAAGGACTGCGTGAAGCCAATGCCGAAGGCAAAATTTTGCAAGCATGGAAAGCCGGACCAGAAACGCTTGCTCTGCGCAAACAACTGGAAGACATGCCAGACGGTGGCGTGTATGCGTTGACCGTGCCGGAAGCGCCCTACCGTTGCCCGCCCGGACCATATGAACGCGCCAGCCAAGTGGCGCATTACTTCAAGCAGGCCAAGCCCAAATCCAAAGTGTTGATTTTGGATGCCAACCCCGATGTCACATCCAAAGCAGGCTTGTTCAAAAAGTTTTGGAATGACAATTACAAAGACATCATCGAATACCGCCCTAACCACAAAGTGACTGCGGTAGACACTGATAACAGCAGTATTCGCTTCGATGTGCAAGAGGCTGTGAAAGCTGATGTACTCAACGTATTGCCTTCTATGCGTGCGGGCTCCATTGCCGTTCAAACCGGTCTGGCTACGGCCAACAACAGATGGTGCGGCATCAAATACCAAACTTTTGAATCGATTGCAGCCAAAGACATTCACATTTTGGGTGACGCGATATTGGCAGCTCCTGCTATGCCCAAATCTGCACACATGGCGAATTCACACGCCAAGGTGGCCGCATCTGCCATCGTCGCGCAGTTGTCAGGCTTGGAAATCAATGCTTCACCTTTTCTCACCAACACCTGTTACAGCTATGTCAGCGACAAACTGGTGGTGCATGTGTCGTCTGTTCACCAGTACAACGCAGAGGAAAAAACCTATAAAACCGTGCCAGGCTCAGGCGGCTTGTCATCAGAAGCCAATGCGCTTGAAGGCACCTATGCGTGGAACTGGGCGCAAAACATCTGGGCAGATTCCCTGAGTTAATTAATTCAACTCGAACGCCACCCGACCAGCCACCAAAGTGGCCTGTACACGGCCTGGCATCAAACTGCCGTTCATATCAAAAGCAAATGGTGTGTGCTTGCTCTGGCTGTGCAATGAAGCGGGCAGCACCTGCCATTGCTCGGTTGGTTTGTAAATGCAAATATCAGCAGGCGAGCCCATATTCAATTGACCCAAGCCTTGGCCTGCTGCACCCAGCAAAGCAGCCGGGGCGCTGGTCACCACTTGCAAGGCACGCATAGGGTTGACACCCGTTTGCGCTGCCCATTTCAATGCGGCACTGAGCAATAACTCTAAAGCGGTGGCACCCGGTTCAGCCTGGGCAAAAGGCAGATATTTCGCGTCACTCTCAACCGGCGTGTGGTCAGACACCAATACGTCTATGGTGCCGTCAGCCAATCCTTGTCGTAATGCATCCCTGTCGTGCTGCTGACGCAGCGCAGGCGTGAGGCGTGCACGCGTATCGAAATAGCCGACATCGTTGTCTGTGAAATGCAGGTTATGGATGCTCACATCCGCGCTGATAGCCAAGCCTTCAGCTTTGGCTTGTCGCACCAGTTCCACACCAGCAGCGCTTGACAATTTGCACACATGCACCCGCGCACCAGTACTGCGCATGACATCGATGATGGTGTGCAAAGCAATGGTTTCCGCTGCAACCGGCACACCGCTCAAACCCAACCGGGTAGCCAGCGGACCACTGGCAGCGACACCTTTGCCAAGGTGCACATCTTGTGGGCGCAACCACACCACATAACCATATGTGGCCGCGTATTGCATAGCCCGTTGCAATGTCTGGGTTTGTGTCATGCCGTGCTCGGCCTGAGAAAAACCCACACAACCGGCCAAGGTAAGTTCAGCCATGGGGGTGAGACTTTCTCCCGCCAAACCCCGGGTCAATGCCCCAAGAGGAAACACGCGGGATAAATGCAAACGCGCGGCCCGGTATTGCAACATCTCCACCAAGCCCGGTTCGTCTAGCACCGGTTGCGTGTCCGGCGGACACACCACGCTGGTGACACCACCGGCGACCGCCGCCAACAGTTCAGACTCCAACATGCCTTCGTGCTCATGGCCTGGCTCGCCCAATCGCGCACACGCATCAACCAGCCCGGGAACCACCATGCAGCCTGTGGCATCCATGGTGCGGTCCGCTTTAAAGTGTGAAGGGATTTGACCTATCGCCAGCACATGGCCTTTTTGTACAGCCACATCCGCCACTTGGTTAAACCCGCTAGACGGGTCCATCACATGTCCGTGTTGAATCAATATGTTCATGCTTCGTTCCCTGCCACGATTGACATGACTGCCATGCGAACCGCTATACCAAAAGTGACTTGCGTGAGGATCACACTTTGCGGACCATCAACAACCGCTGATTCAATTTCCACGCCACGGTTGATCGGTCCGGGATGCATCACGATGGCGTCAGGTTTGGCCAATTGCATACGGCTTTGTGTCAAACCAAAACTTTTGAAATATTCCTGACTCGAAGGCAAGAGCGCACCGTTCATGCGTTCGTTTTGCAGACGCAAAGCGATGACCACATCGCAATCGCGAATGCCTTCTTCAATGTTGTGAAACACTTTGACACCAAGTTGCGACAAATCGCCAGGCACCAAGGTTTTGGGGCCGACCACCCTCACCTCGGCACAACCTAAGGTGGTGAGCGCATGTATGTCTGAACGTGCAACGCGCGAATGCAGCACATCGCCAACGATGGCCACGCGCAAATTGGCAAAGTCTTTTTTGAAATGGCGAATGGTGTAGGCATCCAATAAGCCTTGTGTCGGATGTGCATGTCGGCCATCACCGGCGTTGATCACATGCACATGCGGTGCCACATGTTCAGCAATCAGATACGGTGCGCCTGATTCGCTGTGGCGCACCACAAAAATATCAGCGGCCATGGCGCTCAGGTTGGCGATGGTATCTAGCAAACTTTCACCCTTGCTGGCGGAAGAACGCGCAATATCCAGATTGAACACATCAGCGCTCAGGCGTTTGGCGGCAATCTCAAACGTGGTGCGGGTGCGGGTGCTGTTTTCGAAAAACAAATTGAAGACCGATTTACCACGCAGCAGCGGGACTTTTTTCACCTCACGGTCACTCACCGACACAAACTGGCTGGCAGTATCCAGAATATGGGTCAGTATGTCGCGTGACAAGCCTTCGGTAGACAACAGGTGAATGAGTTCACCGTGACGATTAAGTTGCGGATTGCGTTTGTACAGCATCAACTGCCCTCCACAGAAAAACCAAATTGACCGGCATCGTTTTGCGTCAAGCGCAATGATTGACCCGCTGTCAAATTCAGTCGGGCAGCAGCGTAATCCGCTTGCACCGGCAATTCGCGTGCACCTCGGTCAACCAGCACTGCTAAATGCACCGCCGCAGGTCGACCATAGTCAAACAATTCATTGACCACAGCGCGAATGGTGCGACCGGTGAATAACACGTCATCGATCAGCCATATCACTGCCCCATCCACTTCAAACGGCAAATGTGTGGCGGCGCTGTCGGCCAGTCCGCGCTGAGAAAAATCATCGCGGTGCATGGAAGAAGACACCACACCAAGCGCGGCATGGCGCTGCATATCAGCCTGCAATTTCTGAGCAAGCCAGGCACCACCGGAGGTGATGCCCACCAAATGGGCAGTGTCTGGCACCAGTTTGCTCAAATCTTTCAGCATGTGCGCGTACAAAGCCTGCGCATCCAAAGATAAATGTCCAGTTGTCATGGATTCAGCGTTCTCAGAAATTGGTCAAGAATCACACAAGCGGATGCTGCATCAACATCAGCAGACCCGCCGCTTTTGGCCTCAGTGGTTGAGTAACGCTCATCCACTTCAAACACCGGTAATGAAAAACGGCCCTGTAACTGGCGTGCAAATTTCTTGGCTAATGCGGTGTTCTCGTGAGCTGCCCCGTCAGGGTGATAAGGCACGCCGACCACCAGCGCATCGGGTTGCCAGCGTTCAATGTGTTTGGCAATCAACGGCCATCGCGCATCACCACTGGCAGTCACCGTGCCTTGAGGCTGCGCTTGCGCCAGCATGCGGGAGGCATATGCCACGCCGGTGCGCTTCAAACCAAAATCGAATGCAAGAAAAGATTGCAACTGCACATGAACCTGCGGCTGTACAGCCGCATTCATGCGTGCCCCGCCTGCGGCGACAACATCCACGCTTGCAAGCCAAGTAAAGCCAGTGCACTGTCGTAGCGGTGCTCGATCGGGGTATCAAAAATCACATGGTCATCGGCTTGCACTGTGAGCCAACTGTTCTCGGCCAATTCGGATTCAAGCTGTCCTTGGGCCCAAGCGGCATATCCCAAAGTGATCAGCACCCGCTTAGGGCCTGCGCCGGTAGACAAAGCTTCCAGCACATCTTTGGAAGTGGTCATTTCCAGACCGCCCGGTATCGCCAACGTGGAAGCATAAGCGGGCTCGGACTTCCCGGCTTTGCTGCTGATGTGGGACATGGGGTCATGCAAGACGAAGCCGCGTTCTGTGTGTACCGGGCCGCCTTGGAAGACGGGCAGCTCAATCAAATCAGCGCGGCCCAGTTGCAATTCCACTTTTTCAAACAGCGACTGCATGCTCATGGTGCTGGGTTTGTTGATGATCAGCCCGAGTGCACCTCGTTCGCTGTGCTCACACATATAAACCACGCTGCGGGAAAATGACTCGTCCATCAAGCCCGGCATGGCAATCAAAAAATGGTGGGTCAGGTTGATAGGTGCAGAATCCATGGTCATGCGACGATTTTAAGGGCCAAGATGGCAAACAATAATTCCATGCAATTTACCTCGGTGTTGGTTTGGTTCAGGCGTGATTTGCGCATGCAAGACCACACGGCTTTGAGCTTGGCTTTGCAGCACAGCCGCCACGTCTTCGGTTGCTTCATTTTTGACCAAGATATTTTGAATGGTTTGCCGCCAGCAGACCGCCGGGTCAACTTCATCCATGCATCCCTCATGAGTCTGGATGAAGCATGGCGGACACAATCCAACCATAAAGATGCAGGTTTGATGGTCCGCCATGGCGTAGCTGTCACCGAACTGGTGAAACTGGCCAAACAACTGGGCGTGCAAGCCGTGTACACCCACCATGATGACGAGCCGCAATCGCTGAAACGCGATGCCAAGGTATTGGGTGAGTTAGCCAATGTTGGCATTGCGTTTCGCAGCTTCAAAGACCATGTGGTGTTTGAACGCAGCGAAGTCATGACGCAAAGCGGCACCGCCTATGGTGTGTTCACACCTTATAAGAACACTTGGCTGAAAAAAATCACGCCTACCGATTTCGCTGAACGACACGTCAAAGCTCAGCCCGGGCAACTGGCACCGGTGCCAATGGAATGGCGTCATCCCATGCCCGATTTAAAGAGCATGGGTTTTGACAGCGTGGACCTGCATGCTTTGCACATCCATCCCGGCGCCGCTGGTGCGACAGCATTGGTGGATGATTTTTCAAAACGCATCAAACAATACGAAGCCACCCGCAATTTTCCTTTTGTCAAAGGCCCCAGTTACCTGAGCGTGCATTTGCGTTTTGGCACCGTGTCCATACGACAACTGGTACGGCTGGCCTACCCTTTGGCAATCAAAGGCGATGAAGGCGCGCAAACCTGGTTGTCCGAATTGATCTGGCGGGACTTCTATCACCAGGTCATGTTCCACCATCCTCACGCCATGACCTCATCCTTTAAACACGAATACGATGCCATCGAATGGGAAACAGGAAAGGCTGCCAAGGCATTGTTTGAGGCATGGTGCGAGGGCCGCACCGGTTACCCACTGGTCGATGCGGCCATGGCGCAAATCAACCAAACTGGCTATATGCACAACCGCTTGCGCATGGTGGTGGCAAGCTTTTTGGTGAAAGACCTAGGCATTGACTGGCGCTGGGGCGAACAATATTTCGCACTGCATTTGAACGATTTTGATCTGGCCGCCAACAACGGCGGATGGCAATGGGCCAGTTCCAGTGGCTGCGATGCACAGCCTTACTTTCGTATCTTCAACCCGATCAACCAAAGCGAGAAATTTGACCCGCAAGGCAAATTCATCAAACGCTATGTGCCGCAGTTAGCAGCTTTGTCAGACAAGGACATACATGCACCTTGGCTGGCCAAGCCGCTGGATTTGCAGGCAGCAGGTGTGGAACTGGGGAAAAACTACCCTCTGCCTTTGGTGGACCATGCCAAGGCCCGGGCTAAAACATTGTTGCGCTATTCGGTGGTGGCCAAAAAGAAAACGGCTTAAAGC
The DNA here is from genome assembly GCA_947508145.1 of Comamonadaceae bacterium. Taxonomy (GTDB): domain Bacteria; phylum Pseudomonadota; class Gammaproteobacteria; order Burkholderiales; family Burkholderiaceae_C; genus Limnohabitans. The sequence continues at coordinate 410 of CANNRV010000090.1, read as the reverse complement.
TGCACCATTTCAAAGTCTTCTTTGCGTGCGCCGCATTCGGGACAGGTCCAGTTCATAGGTACTTGATCCCAAGGTGTGCCGGGTGCAATGCCCTCGTCTGGAGCACCGGCTGCCTCGTCATAAATCCAACCGCAAATCAGGCACATCCAAGTTTTGTTCACTGTATCGTTCCATTGAGTTAAAGGGTCATGGACGCTTCTAAAGCGTGGCATAGAATGATTCAAAGTATAGACGGCCATGAATCATCCCATCACGCTCACCGACGAAGGCCAGACTCCTGAAATGGCGCATCCATGCGCTATGACATTCAATAGCAATGACCCCAGCGGCGCAGGCGGTCTCACCGCTGATATTTTGGCCATGTCTTCTGTCGGTGCCCATGTGCTGGCCATTGCCACGGGCAGTTATTT
>CANNRV010000089.1 GCA_947508145.1 Comamonadaceae bacterium | reverse complement strand
CGTCCTTGTCACGGATGGATTTGACTTCGTTGTAGGCGCTGAAAATTTCGCCTTCGTCCAAGCCCAAGGATTCCACAATGTATTGGTAAGCGTGGGTGTGAATGGCTTCTTCAAACGCCTGGCGCAATAAAAACTGTCTGCATTCGGGCGCAGTGATGTGGCGGTAAGTGCCCAGCACAATATTGTTGGCAGCCAAAGAGTCGGCAGTGACAAAAAAGCCCAGGTTGCGCTTGACGATGCGACGCTCGTCTTCGGTCAGGCCGTTGGGGTCTTTCCACAAAGCGATGTCGCGCGTCATATTGACTTCTTGCGGCATCCAATGGTTGGCACATGTGGCCAAGTATTTTTCCCAGGCCCACTTGTATTTGAAAGGCACCAACTGGTTGACATCGGTCTGGCCGTTGATGATGCGTTTGTCTGCGGCGTTGACACGCTTGCCTGCGCCGGAAGTGAAGGCGCGTGACTCGGCTGGCATGGGGCTAGACAACACGGCACCGTCATTCAATACGCGTGTGGGGGCAGTTGTGGCAGAGGGTGACGGGGTCAGGTGACTGTGTAAGTCACCGAGGGTTACGCTGGCAGGCGTGTGGGGTTTAGCTTCTTCTTCCCAGGTCAACATAGAGTAAGTTCCATCCTTTGATTATGTTCTTTTGCGAGTGAAACGCAAAGCGTTCATTCGCGGCTGCTTTACCAATTGTTGTTGAATTGCATCGAACGCACGCACAAGCTCATGCTGTGTGCGCGCGATTTTTTTCACTGACAGGCTTCACAAGTGGGGTCATCGACACCGCAAAATTTCACATCGGTAGCGGGTGTGCTGGACAGCATTTGTGCGCGTGCAGCGGCGGCGGCCATTTCCATGGCGCTCAAGCCTGAACTGCCGCCTGAGGACACAGCGTTGTGTGAGCCTGCGTTCACGGTGGATTTCTCCACTTGTGTGGCGCTGGTGGTGCGCAAGTAGTAGGTGGTTTTCAAACCGCGCAACCAAGCGAGCTTGTAGGTTTCGTCCAGTTTTTTACCTGAAGCACCGGCCATGTAGATATTGAGTGACTGTGCTTGGTCAATCCATTTTTGGCGACGTGCAGCAGCTTCGACCAGCCATTGGGTTTCAACCTCAAAGGCGGTGGCGTACATGTCTTTCAGGTCTTGTGGCACCCGGTCGATAGGGCGCAATGAGCCGTCGAAATGTTTCAGGTCCATGACCATGACATCGTCCCACAGCCCCAGGCGCTTGAGGTCGCGCACGAGGTAAGAGTTGATGATGGTGAATTCGCCTGACAAATTGGATTTGACCGACAGGTTGCCAAAACAAGGCTCGATGGAAGCATCCACACCGACGATGTTGGAGATGGTAGCCGTGGGCGCAATCGCCACGCAATTGGAGTTGCGCATGCCGTCGGCGGCGATTTTCTGACGCAAGGCGTTCCAGTCCAGCGTGGCGCTGCGATCGACTTCGATATAGCCGCCGCGTGATTTCTCCAGCAGGTCCAAGGTGTCCAAGGGCAATATGCCTTGGTCCCACAAAGAGCCTTTGTAAGTGGAATAGCGGCCACGTTCACGCGCGAGTTCGGTGGAAGCCCAGTAGGCGTAGTAGCAAATGGCTTCCATGGAGCGGTCGGCGAATTCGACAGCCGCTTGTGAGGCGTAAGGGATGTGCTGCTCGTACAAGCTGTCCTGGAAAGCCATGAGCCCCAGGCCCACCGGACGGTGACGCAAATTGGAGTCACGCGCTTTTTTCACAGCGTAGTAGTTGATGTCGATCACGTTGTCCAGCATGCGCATGGCGATGGTGATGGTGCGCTTGAGTTTGTCGTGGTCCAGTTCTTTGCCGTTGGCGCCGTCTTTGAGGTGGCGCACCAGGTTGACAGAACCGAGGTTACAGACGGCGGTTTCGGTGTCGCTGGTGTTGAGGGTGATTTCTGTGCACAGGTTGGATGAGTGCACCACGCCCGAATGCTGCTGCGGTGAGCGCACATTGCAAGCGTCTTTGAAAGTGATCCAAGGGTGACCGGTTTCAAACAACATGGTCAGCATCTTGCGCCACAGGTCGGTGGCTTGCACGGTTTTGCTGGGCTTGATCAGGCCTTGGCGGGCTTGTGCTTCGTAAGCGGTGTAGGCCTTTTCGAAATCAGCGCCGAATTTGTCGTGCAAGTCCGGGGTGTTGGACGGCGAGAACAAGGTCCACTCGCCTTTTTCCATGACGCGGCGCATGAACAAGTCAGGAATCCAGTTGGCGGTGTTCATGTCGTGCGTGCGGCGGCGGTCGTCGCCGGTGTTTTTACGCAGCTCCAAAAACTCTTCAATGTCTAAGTGCCAGGTTTCCAAGTAGGTGCAGACCGCGCCTTTGCGCTTACCACCTTGGTTCACGGCCACGGCGGTGTCATTCACCACTTTGAGGAAGGGCACCACACCTTGTGATTCGCCATTGGTGCCTTTGATGTGGCTGCCCAGGGCGCGCACACGTGTCCAGTCGTTGCCTAAGCCACCGGCGAATTTGGACAGCAGTGCGTTTTCTTTGATGGATTCGTAAATGCCGTCCAAGTCGTCGGGCACGGTGGTCAGGTAGCAGCTGGAGAGCTGAGGGCGGGTGGTGCCGCTGTTGAACAGTGTGGGTGTGCTCGACATGAAGTCGAACGAAGACAGGATTTCGTAAAACTCGATGGCGCGTTCTTCGCGGTTGACTTCATTGAGCGACAAGCCCATGGCCACGCGCATGAAGAAAGACTGGGGCAACTCGATGCGTTGTTTGTTGACGTGCAAAAAGTAGCGGTCATACAGGGTTTGCAGGCCGAGGTAATCGAATTGGAAATCGCGTTCAGGCTTGAGCGCCTTGGCCAGTCTGGCCAGATCGAATTGCAACAGTTTGGGGTCGAGCAGTTCATGGTCCACACCTTTTTTCATGAAACCGGCGAAGGTATTCAGATAGTGCTGACCCATTTCTGCGTGAGTGGCTTCCTGACCCAAGACTTCTTTGGTGATGGAATACATCAGCAGGCGGGCTGTGGCAAAGGTGTAGCCGGGTTCTTTTTCAATCATGGTGCGCGCAGCCAGCACGGAAGCTTTGTGCACTTCTTCCATGGGGATGCCGTCATACAGGTTGCGCATGGTTTCGCTGAGTATGGGTTCGGCCAACACATCTGCGCCCAGGTTTTCGCAAGCGGCTTCTATCAGTTGACGCAGACGGGCGGTGTCTAAGGCGACACGCTGACCGTCGAGCAACACATGCAGCACAGGCTCGGTGCTGACGGGCGTGTCTTTTTGCGAGGCACGCTCTTGTGAACGGCGCTCGCGGTACAGCACATAGGCGCGCGCGACTTCGTGGTGGCTGCCGCGCATGAGGCCGAGTTCAACCTGGTCTTGCACGTCTTCAATATGGAATGTGCCGCCGCCCGGACGCGAGCGCATGAGTGCGCGCACCACGGCTTGGGTCAATTGGTCAACGGTTTCACGCACGCTGGAAGAGGCGGCGCCTTGCGCACCGTGCACAGCGAGAAACGCTTTCATCATGGCCACGGCGATTTTGGCGGGCTCGAAAGGCACGACGGCGCCATTGCGACGGATGATTTGGTATTGGCTGAGCACAGAGTTCAGTGCAGCAGTGCCGGATGACTGTGCATCTGCGGGCTTGAGAAAAGCAGTAACGTTCGATTGATTGGCAGCAATTTGCATCTTATTTTGATCCTGTGGGGGGCGTGAATGCTTTGGTTAACTTCTAGCGACGGGCTTGCGAGCATCAGCGCTGACGCGCTCCGTATGTGCAGACCCCACACTATATATGGGGTCGAAACTCTTTTCAACACACTACGCGTAGTGTTTAGCAATTTTTTTTAAAAAAATGACATGCGTCATGTGTATCCACAAAATCTGCTGCATTTAGGTTTAATTAATTGGCAGCGTCAGCGTGTCTATTTGTCACTTGACAGATGAAAAAGCGGTGTCCCAACCCAATGCGGCTTGTAAACAAGGCCAATTAAATCCATCGCCAGGGTCTTTTTTTCTGCCGGGCGCAATATGTTCGTGTCCGCACACCTGTTTCACCGGGTAGTGTTGCGCGATGGCTGGAAGCAGTGCCGTCAAACTTTCGTATTGTTCGCTGGTGAATTGATCGCCATCGATGCCTTCGAGTTCAATGCCGATAGAGAAATCGTTGCAATTGCTGCGACCCAGGTGACTGGATTCACCGGCGTGCCAGGCCCGCGCGTCACAGCTGACAAACTGAATCAAATCGCCGGTGCGGCGGATATAAAAATGGGCTGAGACCTGAACCCCGCGCAAGGTTTCAAAGTAAGGGTGTGCACTGTGGTCCAACTGGTTAGTGAAAAACGCCTGCACTTGTGTGCCGCCATACACGCCGGGCGGCAGACTGATGGCGTGAATCACCAGCAAATCCACCGGTGTGTGTGCAGGACGCGGACCGTGGTTAGGCGAAGCCAGCGCATGCGCAAACCGGTACCAGCCATCCTGCCATACAGCTTGGGTTGTCATGGATCAGTGTTCTGCCAAGGCGCGGTGGGCATCGCTGCAATACACCGCTTGGCGTGACTGAATCGCTTCGTTTTCCGGCAGGTGCAGTCCGCAATGCGCACACTGGACCATGTTCAGCGGTTTGGCGCTGGTGCCGCTGGCGCGGTCTTGTGAAGAAGCGCGGTTGAGTTTGATCCACCAGATCACACCAAACACCACGCCCAACAAAATCAGGTATTTCATATGCGGTGTAAAAAAACTTCGGTCACAAAACGCGAACCGGCATAGGACAACAACAACAAGGCTGCGCCGGTGTAGAGCGTGCGCACTGCCAGCGGGCCGCGCCAGCCGCGGTAACGGCGGCCCCATATCAAGAGCAAAAACACCAGCCAGGCCAGAATGGCAAACAAGGTTTTGTGGTCCAGCCGCAATGCTTTGTCCGGGCCGTACAGCTGTTCGCCGAACAGCCAACCGGCCAGCAAGGTGGCGCTTAACAAACCAAAGCCGATGTTGACGAAGCGAAAGGTCAAGCGTTCAAGTGTTAACAAAGGCAAGCCGGTCGTGTCAACCGCACCCATTCGTATTTGCCGCTCGGCGCGGTTCATCAGACTGGCATGCACCACGGCCGCCGCAAACAAGGCATAAGAAGCCAGGCCCAACATCCAGTGAAAAGGCAACCAGGCGGAAGAGGTGCTGTGCAATGCCTGACCAGGAAACAGCAAAGGCAGGATGACCGTGACCAAACCGACGCCGGACATCAGCCAGCGGGTTTGCATTTGGGGAAACCAATGGTGTTCGATGGTGTAGACCAGCAAGACCAGCCAAGCGGTGGCAGACAGTGCGGCAGCAAAACCAAAATGCGCGGATTCGTTTTCGGCGGGAATCAGGCTGGCAATCACGCTCAGACCGTGGAACAGAGAGATCAGCCACAGGTAGTTGCGGCTTTGTTGCGCTGTCAAGCGGCCACCGAACAGGGCACCCAGCGCATACGCCAATGCGGCCAACAAGCCCCAGACCAGACTGAAGTGAGATGCGCTGAATACAATCATGCGAACAGTTTAGCGTTTCGCCGACGCCCAGGTGTTATTTGAATGGCACATTTCTCATTAAGGCAAACCCGATGGCAAGCACACTCAGCGAAAAACTTTCGCTTTTAGTCCGACAAATCAGTGGTCAGGCCCGCATCACCGAATCCAATGTGGCCGATATGTTGCGCGAGGTGCGCATGGCTTTGCTCGAAGCCGACGTGGCTTTGCCGGTGGTGCGGGACTTTATCAACCGCGTCAAAGACAAAGCTTTAGGTCAAGAGGTCATCGGTTCATTGACACCGGGCCAGGTGCTGGTGAGTATTGTTCAGCGCGAACTCAGCGCCACCATGGGCGAGGGCGTGGCCGACATCAATCTCGCGGCGCAACCGCCTGCGGTCATTTTGATGGCCGGTTTGCAAGGTGCCGGTAAAACCACCACCACCGCCAAACTCGCCAAGCACCTGATCACCAAACGCAAGAAAAAAGTGCTGACCGTGTCGGCGGACGTGTACCGACCGGCGGCGATTGAACAATTGAAAACCGTGACCGCCCAAGCCGGTGCCGAATGGTTTGCCAGCGATGCATCCCAACAACCGGTGCAAATTGCCTTGGCCGCATTGGAATACGCCCGCAACCATTACTTCGATGTGCTGTTGATTGACACCGCTGGACGGCTGGCGATTGACGAAGCCTTGATGAACGAAATCAAAGCCTTGCATGCGGCCGTGCATCCGGTGGAAACCTTGTTCGTCGTCGACGCCATGCTTGGTCAGGATGCGATCAACACCGCCAAAGCCTTCAAAGAAGCTTTGCCGCTCACCGGCATTGTGCTGACCAAAACCGATGGTGATTCACGCGGCGGTGCGGCCTTGTCAGTGCGGCAAATCACTGGTGCGCCCATTAAGTTTGCCGGTACCAGCGAAAAAATTGATGGTCTTGAAGCCTTTGATGCAGATCGCCACGCCGGTCGCATGCTGGGCATGGGCGACATCGTGGCCTTGGTTGAGCAGGTCACGGCCAACGTCGACATGGCAGCGGCGCAAAAAATGGCGGCCAAGCTCAAAAGCGGCGATGGCTTTGACCTGAACGATTTTTTGGCGCAGCTGATGCAAATGAAACAAATGGGTGGCTTGTCCAGCCTGATGGACAAGATGCCGGGGCAGATCGCTGCCAAAGCCAAGGACGTGGATTTGAACCGCGCTGAAAAAGAAATGGTGAAAAAGCAGGGCATCATCCACAGCATGACTCCGCTGGAACGCGCCAAACCGGACCTCATCAAAGCCACCCGCAAGCGCCGCATTGCCGCTGGTGCCGGTGTGCAGGTGCAAGAGGTCAACCGCTTGCTCAATGAGTTCGGTCAAATGCAAGACATGATGAAAAAAATGCGCGGTGGTGGTTTGATGAAGATGATGAAAAAACTCGGCGGCATGAAAGGCATGGGCGGTTTTCCCGGCATGCCGCGCTGACACGGCACACACTTGAAACACCTGAGCCAAAAAAAAGCCTGCAACGCATTGCAGGCTTTTTTACTTCAAGCGCGAATTAACCGCCTGCGTTGATCTTTCTGCCATTCAGACTTTGTACCGGACGCGCATTCAGCTTGAACGGGAACTTGCTGACCTGGTCCTTGGAAATATCCATGGGCTTTTTCAAAATATAGAACTGCACACCTTCGGAACAAGGCGGTGTGGTCAGTGAACCTTCGTAGTTGTAGAAACCCAGTTCTTTGGGCAGCATGCTGGACGGGTTGAAGCTGACTTTCTCAGGTACAAACTCTTCGCCTTCTTTGGGCGGCAGATTGGCCCACAGGGTTTTGATCGCAGCGCTGTCTTTGCCTTCGTTCAACAACACGCCGATGACAGCGAGTTTGCCGTCTTTGCTTTTGTGCACAAAGTGGGCGACCATGGCGGAGTTTTTGCCATCGACCTGTTCTTCGGACGGGCGATGGAAATGGAATTGCAGCAGGTCGTAGCTTTCTTTGTTGATGGTCAAGCTGCTGCCGGGTTCTACATTCACTACTATGGTGTGGCCGTTGTTCAGCATCTTCAACGGGCCTTCTTTGTAATCCACGCTCAGCACGTCTTTGGATTTTTCAAACGGTCCGATGATGTTCAGCGGCGATTGTTTTTTGCCGGTGCCACAAACGGGGAAGTTGTCGCCCCAGTGCTCTGGGCCGTTATCGCCTTCATAGCCCCAGTGAACCGCAGCGGCTTTATCGTCTTTTTTGCCGTGACCGTCTTTACCGGCGTCTTCTTTCTCAGGGCTCTTTTTGCAATCAGACAAGACTTTGACTTTTTGTCCCGCAGCAGCCAAGGCATTTTGCGCCGCGCACACGGTTTGCAAGCGGTTGCTCCATTCGGCCATTTCCAGTGCTTTTTGGTAAGCGGCGATGGTGCCTT
>CANNRV010000088.1 GCA_947508145.1 Comamonadaceae bacterium | reverse complement strand
TCACCGCGTGCTTTCAAGGCTTCCACCACTTTGACTGTGCCGTCCACCGACGGACCTTCTTCATCGCTGGTGAGCAAAAACGCCAGGTTAAACGAGGCAGCTTCTTCGGTTTGTACAAATTCTTCGACTGCAACCACCATAGCGGCCAGCGAAGTTTTCATGTCGCTGGCACCGCGCCCGAACAATTTGCCATCGCGGTGCGTGGGCGTGAAGGGATCGCTATCCCACTTGGTCAAAGGCCCGGTGGGCACCACATCGGTGTGACCGGCGAACACCAGTGTTTTTGCCTGCGCGGATGCACTGCGATTGATGGCCCACAGGTTGCTGACCCGCGCGTTCTCCGGCCCATGTTCCATGCGCTCGCACACGAAACCACAGGCAGATAAACGAGAGGCGATCAGCGAGAGACATTGCGCATCCTCCGGTGTCACCGAAGGGCGCGAGATCAACTGCTCGGCCAGGTCCAGCGTTTGCGACATCGTCAGTCGCGCAACAAATCGTTGAGGCTGGTTTTGGCGCGTGTTTGCGTGTCCACGCGTTTGACAATGACAGCGCAGTACAAACTGTATTTGCCGTCTGCACTGGGCAGGTTGCCAGACACGACCACCGAGCCTGCGGGCACGCGTCCATAAGTGACTTCGCCAGTGGCGCGATCGTAAATTTTGGTGCTTTGGCCGATGTACACGCCCATGGAGATGACCGAGTTTTCTTCGATGATCACGCCTTCAACCACTTCTGAACGCGCGCCGATGAAACAGTTGTCTTCAATGATGGTGGGGTTGGCTTGCACTGGCTCGAGCACGCCGCCAATGCCAACACCGCCGGAGAGATGCACGTTCTTGCCGATTTGTGCGCATGAACCCACAGTGGCCCAGGTGTCAACCATGGTGTTTTCATCGACGTAAGCACCAATGTTGACGTAGCTGGGCATCAAAATCGCGCCCTTGGCGATGTAGCTGCCGCGACGCGCCACAGCGGGCGGCACCACGCGCACGCCGCTGGCTTTCATGTGCGCTTCGTCCATGTTGGAGAACTTGGTTTGCACTTTGTCGTAAAAACCCAGGTCACCGGCTTTGACCACACTGTTGTCTTTCAAACGGAATGACAACAACACAGCTTTTTTCAGCCATTGGTGGGTGGTCCATTTGCCAACGGATTCACGTGTGGCTACGCGCAAGCGCCCGGCGTTGAGTTCAGCGATGACGTGTTCGACCGCATCGACCAGTTCCTTGGGAGCCGCAGACGGGCTGTATTGGGTGCGGTTTTCCCAGGCAGTATCGATGATGGATTGCAGTTGTTGGCTCATGGTTTTGATGGATAGTGGTTTTGAACAAATTGAACGATACGTCGTGCCGCTTCGAGGCACTCTTCAGGTTGCGCGACCAAGGCCATGCGAATACGGCCTTGTCCGGGGTTGATGCCGTTGACCTCGCGGGCCAGATAACGACCGGGCAACACCGTGACATTGTATTGAGCCAGCAAGTCCTTGGCGAAAGCCTCGTCATCACCACCTGGTACACCGGCCCATAAATAAAAACCGGCATCAGGCAATGCGACATCCAACACTGTCGCCAGCAACGGTGTGACTTGCTCAAATTTTTGTTTGTACAAGGCGCGGTTGGCCACCACGTGGGTCTCATCGTTCCAGGCAGCGATGCTGGCCTGCTGCACCATGCCGCCCATGGCACTGCCGTGGTAGGTGCGGTAGAGTAAAAACGGGGCGATCAATGCGGCGTCGCCCGCCACAAAGCCGCTGCGCAAGCCCGGCACATTGCTGCGCTTGGACAAACTGGTGAAACACACCAATCGCTTGAAATCATGTCTGCCAGACAAAGTTGCGGCTTGCAAACCGCCTAAAGGCGGCGTGTCGCCAAAATAAATTTCGCTGTAACACTCATCGGATGCAATCACAAAGCCGTAGGTATCGCTGAGGGCAAAGAGTTTTTGCCATTCACTCAATGGCATGACCGCACCGGTGGGGTTGCCGGGCGAGCAAACGAACAACAAGCGGGTGCGTTTCCACACTTCGGACGGCACGCTGTCCCAATCGACTGCAAAATTTTTCTCGGCCACGCTTGGCACATAGTGCACCTGTGCATGGCCTAACAGTGCTGCGCCTTCGTATATTTGGTAGAAAGGATTGGGCGACACCACCACGTTATCAGCGCCGGGGTCGAGCACGGTTTGTGCAAATGCAAACAAGGCTTCGCGCGACCCATTCACCGGTAACACCTGCGTAGCAGGGTCTGTCTTCACGTCATACCGCCTGCTCAACCACTGGGCGCAGGCTTGGCGAAATGCAGGCAAACCGGCAGTGGCAGGGTACGCCGCTAATTCAGCGCTGTGGGCTTGCAAAGCCTGCAATACCAAGGCAGGGGTAGGGTGACGGGGTTCGCCTATGCCCAGGCTCACTGGCGACCAGTCTTTGCTGGGTGTCACGTCTGAAAACAAATGGCGTAATCGCTCGAACGGATAAGGATGAAGACGGGAGAGGAGAGGGTTCATGGCTGATATTATCGGTGGCATGTACAGTTACCTTGATTCTGAACGAGCCAGCGATTTCGCTATGGAGCCTGACCAGATGTTGAATCTGGCCGATACTTTTGTATCCAGTCTGGAAAAAGACCTGCAATCACTCTCCCTGCATTTGACAAACCAGGACGTGGTGGAACTGCGCAAACTGTTGCACACACTCAAAGGGTATGTGACCTTTTTATGCACAGATACGCTTGGACAGCAGTTGATCGCTCTGGAAGCACGCAGCCGCGACACAGATTTTGCTCAACTGGCACCTCCGGTCAGCGCCGCTTTGCCATTGCTGACGGCCCTTCTACAGGAAGTGGAGCATTGGCGAACCCATGTCTTGCAAAAACAAGCCTGAGCCATTCATTCTCTTCGCTTCGTATACGTTTCCATATTCAGTCACAGTAAAGGCAGAAAGTGCGTCTTAATTCCATCAAGTTGTCAGGCTTTAAGTCGTTTGCAGATGCCACCAATTTTTTATTGCCGGGCCAGTTGGTCGGTGTCGTGGGTCCTAACGGCTGCGGTAAGTCCAACATCATTGATGCGGTCCGCTGGGTATTAGGCGAAAGCCGGGCCAGCGAATTGCGTGGCGAGTCCATGCAAGACGTGATCTTCAATGGCACGAACACCCGCAAACCTGCCAGCCGCGCCAGTGTGGAATTGGTGTTTGACAACCACACGCACCGCGCAGGCGGGCAATGGAACCAGTTTGAAGAAATCGCGGTCAAGCGTGTGCTGACCCGCGACGGTACCATCAGTTACTACATCAACAACCAGCCGGTGCGCCGCCGTGATGTGCAAGATGTTTTCCTGGGCACGGGTTTGGGGCCAAGGGCTTACGCCATCATCGGTCAAGGCACCATCAGCCGCATCATTGAATCCAAACCCGAAGAACTGCGTTTGTTCCTCGAAGAAGCCGCTGGTGTGTCCAAATACAAAGAACGCCGCCGCGAAACCGAAAACCGCTTGAGCGACACACGCGAAAACCTCACGCGCGTAGAAGACATCTTGCGCGAGCTGAACGCCAATCTGGAAAAACTGGAACGCCAGGCCGAGGTGGCGCAACGCTTTAACCAGTTGCAACAGCAAGCCACGCTCAAACAACAACAGCAATGGTTTTTGAAACGCGAGCAAGCGCAGGCTGAACAAGCCGCAGTGCACCACCAGGCCGAGCTGGCGACGAATGCGCTGGAGTCCAAAACCGCCGAGTTGCGCGAAATTCAAGCCAGCGTGGAAAACATTCGCCAAGCGCATTACGAATCCGGCGAACAAGTCAACCAGGCGCAAGGTCAGCTGTACCAAGCGAGTGCGGAAGTCGGACGGTTGGAAGCTGAAATCCGGTTTGTCGTCGAAGGCAAACAACGTGCGCAAGAACGCTTGCAACAAATTCAGCAACAAACACAGCATTGGCAGGATCAGTCCGAGCAAGCGCAGGAACAGACCCTGGAGCTGGAAGACAAAAGCGCCGAATTGACAGGCCGCTTGTTCCAGTTGCAAACCGATGTGCAAGACCGCCAACAGCGTTTGCCAGAGCTGGAACTGTCATGGTCTGAAGCCAGAAAACAGGTGCAGCAGCAAGCCGATAGCGTCAACCAGATTCAACAGCAAATGAAAGTGCTGGCCGCTGAACAGCGCGGCGTGCAAGAGCAGACCCGCCAACTGGAACAGCGTTTGGAAAGACTGCACACCGACCGCAATGCACTGGCAGCGCCGGACGATAACAAGCTGTCTCAATTGCAAGAGCAACTGGACCAGGCCAACGAGTTGTCAGCCCACACGCAAGCACAATTGGATGAACTCGAAGCCATGGTGGATGAGATTGAATCCGCTCGCCGCCAAGCGCAAGACACGGCCAACCAAGAGTCTGCCAAGCTGGTTGAGTTGCAAGCCCGTCAGCAAGCGTTGAAAGCATTGCAAGAAAAATTGCGCACCGATGAGCGGCTCACACCATGGTTGAACAAACACGGTTTGCAGTCTTTGCAGCCGCTGTGGAGCAAAGTCCACATCACACCCGGTTGGGAACAGGCTTTGGAAGCAGCCTTGCGCGAACGCTTGGCGGCGCTTGAAGTCTCCAAACTCGACAGCGTGAAATCTTTCGTCACAGATGCACCTGCTGCCAAGCTGAGTTTTTATGCCACCGCTGTCGCCGCCAGCGGTCAAGGCAACAGCAGTTTGCCCAAGTTGTTCGATCAACTCAAACTCAACGATTCAAATTTAAATGGTGTGTTCAGCGACTGGTTGACCGGTTGTTTCACCGCCAAAACGGTGGACGAAGCGCTGGCTGCACGCACGCAACTGCAACAGGGGCAATACATCTTCACCCCGCAAGGCCATGCAGTGGGTTTGCACAGCGTGAGTTTTTACGCACAAGACAGCGAGCAAGCTGGTTTGCTGGCCCGTGCACAAGAGATAGAAAACCTGGACAAACAAATCCGCGCGCAATCGCTGATGGCCGAAGAAGCCCGTTTGCAACTCGCCCGAGCTGAATCCAGTGCCGCACAGTCGGCCCAACAGCGTTCGCAAAAACGCATTGAAGCCACGCAAACACAAGCGCAGGCGCACAGCTTGAATGTGGAGTTTTTAAGAGCCCAGCAACTGGCTGAACAAGTGCGTACCCGCCAAGGTCAGTTGTCTGAAGAAGTCGATGAACTGCAAGCGCAATTGGCACAGTTGCAGCAACGTGCTCAGTCAGACGTTGCCAGCTTTGAAGGCTTGGACATGCAATTGGCGCAGGCGCAGGATCGCCAGGTCATGCTGGAAGAAAAAGCCGAGCTGGCCGAGCAAGCCTCGCAGCAGGCGCGTGAAGCATTGCGCATGATTGAACGGCAAGCCCAAGAGTCAGAGTTTGAACAACGCAGCTTGACCGCCAAACTGGCCGAATTGCAACGCACGCGTGACACAGCGGCGCAGCAAATTGAACAACTCGCCAGCGAACTCACCCGCCAGCAAGCCGAACTCAACACCTTGTCAGACACAGCGGCGCAAGCCGGTTTGCAAGACGCGCTGGCCTTGAAAGTGGAACGCGAAAACCTGCTGGCTGCCAAGCGTTCTGAGTACGACGGCTTGACCCACCAATTGCGCACCAGCAACGAAGACCGCTTGAAGATTGAGCGCGAGCTCGACCCGCTGCGTCAACGCATTGTGGATGCCCAACTGAAAGAACAAGCTGCGCGTTTGGGCTTTGAGCAATACGAGCGTTTCTTGCAGGAAGCGCAAGCGGATGTGGCAGCGATTCAAGGCTCCATTCAAGCCGATCAAGTGAAATTGCACGGCTTGCAAACAGAAGTGGATCAACTGCAAAAAGAAATTCAATCTTTGGGCGCGGTCAATCTGGCCGCATTGGAAGAACTGGGCGTGGCCAGCGAGCGCAAAAATTTCTTGGATGCCCAATCGGCCGACTTGAACGAAGCCATCAACACGCTGGAAGATGCCATCCACAAAATTGACATTGAAACCCGCGACTTGCTGGGCCAAACATTTGAAACCGTCAACCACCATTTCGGTCGCATGTTCCCCGAACTCTTCGGCGGCGGCACTGCCAAACTGGTGATGACCGGGGACGAAATTTTGGACTCCGGCGTGCAAGTCATGGCGCAACCACCTGGCAAGAAAAACCAAACCATTTACCTGCTCTCCGGCGGTGAAAAAGCATTGACCGCGATTGCGCTGGTGTTTGCCATCTTCCAATTGAACCCGGCGCCGTTTTGTTTGCTTGACGAGGTGGACGCGCCGCTGGATGATGCCAACACTGAACGCTACAGCAAACTGGTTGCCAGCATGTCCAAAGAAACGCAATTCCTCTTTATCTCGCACAACAAAATCGCCATGGAAATGGCCGAACAACTCATCGGTGTCACCATGCAAGAACAAGGCGTGTCACGCATCGTGGCGGTTGACATGGAAGCCGCTGTGAATATGGTGGAAACCTCATGAGGGCCGACAGATGAGCAATTTGCAACTGTGGCTGGCCATCACTGGCGGCTTGGTGTTGGTGCTGGTGATCGCACACAGCACCTGGACTTCGCGCCAAAGCCAGCCTAAACAAGCCGAGCCTTTGGTGACTGCCGACGAATTGGAAGCACTGGAAGTGCTGCCCGACGCTATTGGTTCGATTCAACCCGGTTTGCAAAACGACGACTTCCCTGTTGAAGTACAAAGCAGAGATATCAGCTCTCAGTTGGATGCTTTGATTGATGTTATCGCCACCATGGAATTGGAATCCCCAGTGTCTGGCGAGGCCGCGATTGCCGCACTGCCACCCATTAGACGCATAGGCAGCAAACTGTTTGTGGTGGAGGGCTTGAACGCAGACAACGGCAGTTGGGAAATATTGCAAGCGCAGCGTTACTACAGCGCGTTTCAAGCCGGTATCCAAGTGGCGAATCGCCAAGGCCCCTTGAGTGAAATTGAATTTTCCGAGTTCGTGGTCAAAGCACAGGCGTATGCCGAGGTGTTTTCCGCTACTGCTGAATTCCCTGACATGCATGAAGCCTTATCGCATGCACGCGAGTTGGACCAATTTGCCAGCGCCCACGATGCCGAACTCAGCTTCACTTTGCAAGCGCGCAAATCTGCTTGGAGCCCTGGCTATGTGCAACAACAAGCCGCCCGCTTGGGCTTTGTGCCGGGCGTGATTCCCGGGCGCATGGTGGTGCCCGCATCACACATGGGTTTGCCGCCGGTTCTGGTGCTGCACTTTGACGCACGTGCCGCCATGGCCGAAGACCCGAACCAAGCCGCATTGCGCAGCATCAGCATGACATTGGATGTGCCGCAAGTGGTGCAATCAGAGCAAGCCTTTGCCCGCATGTGCGACACAGCGCAACAACTGGCAGATGCCATGGACGGCATAGTGACAGACGACAACGGTCAATCGCTGACCGATCAAGGCATACACATGATCGACCAGGATTTGCGTCAGCTGTACGACGAACTTGCCGCCCGCGATCTGCCTGCCGGTTCTCTACAGGCCCGCAGACTTTTCAGCTGACTCTCTACCCATGCGGGAACGTGCCGAGCAACTTCGCCAACAGCTGCAACTTGCAGGCCACCATTACTATGTGTTGGACGAGCCGCTGATTCCAGACGCTGAATACGACCGCTTATTCAAAGAATTGCAAGCCATAGAGGCTGCACACCCCGAGTGGGTGATGGCCGACTCGCCCACACAGCGTGTCGGCGCGTCTCCTGTGGCTGCGTTCACGCAGGTGCAGCACCGCGTGCCCATGCTGAGCATTCACACCGAAACCGATATCAGTGAACAAGGTGCAGTGCAGTTTGATGCAAGGGTGCGCAAACAACTGCAACTGAGCGACAGCGAAGCGCCGGTGTCCTACGTGGCTGAGTTGAAATTTGACGGCTTGGCCATCAGCCTGATTTACCGTGACCACCTGTTGGTGCAAGCCTGCACGCGTGGCG
>CANNRV010000087.1 GCA_947508145.1 Comamonadaceae bacterium | reverse complement strand
GCTTTCTCTTCGGTGATAGCAACGCCTTGCGCCATCAACAACTGTTTCAAAGGCAATTCAGCAGTGCCATGCACCCAAGCCTTGATGTCGCGTTGCCAGCTGCGACCGGTGATGTCTTTCAAGACTTGCAGCACATCACTTTCCTGCATTGGACCGGCTTGACAGCGCTTCCACAGCCCGCGCATGACTTCATCCAAACTGTGTCCGGATTGACGCAACGACAAGTCCAAGCAGAGCCCGACCAATGAGCCCTTGGCGTAATAGCTGACTGACAAGTTGGGGCTGTTGGCGTCCGGGCGATACAGTTTGGTCCATGCCTCAAAACTGGCTTGCGCCACGCTGTGTTTTTGACGACCAGGCGTTTGCAAAACGCTGTTAATGGTTTTACCGAGCAACTTCAAATACACGGCGGGTGAAATCAGCCCTGACCTGCACAACAACACATCGTCGTAATAACTGGTGAAGCCTTCAAAAAACCACAGCAGGTCTGTGTAGTTTTCTTGCGTGTAGTCGTAGTTGCTCAAACTTACCGGTCGTAAACGCTTGACATTCCAGGTGTGGAAATATTCATGACTGATCAGGCCTAACAAACTCACATAGCCGTCACTGGCGCCGGGTTGATCTGTGCGAGGCAGGTCTTCTCGTTTGCATATCAAGGCCGTGCTGTGTTTGTGCTCAAGTCCGCCATAGCCTTCGGCGACCGCATTGATGAGAAACACGTATCGGTCATGTACCGCTTTGCCTTTGCCATGCCAAAAGCCAATTTCAGTTTCGCAAATGCGCTGCATGTCATTGAGCAAACGTTGGCAATCGAAGGCGGGCGCTGCGCCAGTGACCACCACCCGATGAGGAACGCCTTTGGCGAGAAATTCACCCGACCAGAAATCTGCCATCTCAACAGGCGAGTCGGCTAATTCATCGTAATCAGCTGCGACATACACGCCAAAACCTCGGGCGTTGGTTTTCAAGGGAGGTAATGCGCAAGCCAAACGCCAGTGGGGGCAAGCCTCGGGCTGAACTAGGAGCAGCGAATGCGCTTGTTGTTCATGACCGATAGCGATCATGCATAAGCTGGTGGGGTTGAAAAAGCCGCGCATCGCATCCAGCCATGCCGTGCGTACTGAAGCGTCGTAGGCATGCACCTGGTATTGCACAGTCAGCGCTTGTGTCGGGTCAGCATGTACTTGCCATGTGGCCTTGGCGGTTTGCGTCACGCTGCAAGCGCTGCCATTTTGAAAAGCTTTCACCAGACTCAATTGCTTGGAGAATTCACGCACCATATAGCTGCCGGGTATCCACACGGGCAATTGCAAGATTTGCAATGCCTGCGGCTTGGCGATGGTCTGCGTGACAAGCCACACATGGGCATGCAGGTTCAGAACTTCAACCTGGTAATGCACATCCGCCGTCAATGGCTTCATGGCTGTTTGCTCAGCAGCTTTTCAATTTGCGCAAGCTCAATGGCACCGGGGACGCGGGTGCCGTCTGCAAACACCAAGGTGGGCGTGCCGGTGATTTTCATTTTCTGGCCGAACTCGGTATTGCGCTTTAAAGCCGTTGTGTCACATGTGGTTGATACTGGGGCTTGGTCGCGCACCATCCAGTCCTGCCAGCTTTTGCCGGGCTCTTTGGCGCACCAAATAGATTTGGATTTCTCCAGTGAATCTTTGCCCAAAATAGGTAATAAAAACAAATAGACCGTGATGTTGTCCGCCTTGGCCAAATCGCGTTCAAAGCGCTTGCAATAGCCGCAGTTCGGGTCTTCAAACACCGCCAGCTTGCGCTCGCCATTGCCGCGCACGATGGTGATGGCATCTTTGATCGGCAAAGATTTGAAATCGATAGCGGTGATTTTTTGCACCCGCTCATCTGTCAGGTTTCG
Organism: Comamonadaceae bacterium; assembly: GCA_947508145.1. GTDB lineage: Bacteria > Pseudomonadota > Gammaproteobacteria > Burkholderiales > Burkholderiaceae_C > Limnohabitans. The sequence goes on along the minus strand of CANNRV010000087.1, from coordinate 6,104 downwards.
CTGCGACTTGGTGTCAATCAATTGACCTTGCAACAAATAACTGCCTGTGGCATCGGTGTAATAAATCTCTGTGCCGTCAACCCGCAGTTCAAACAAACCACTCATTGGCGTGCGACGCACCTCGTCAATCGGTTGAATGTGCGGCATGCGCTCTTTCAGGTTTTTGCGTATCAAGGCTTCTTCGCCTTGGGCAAACAGTGAGGGACTGAAGAACACAGCGCTCAGCGCTAATAACAAGCCAGTTTGAAAAGGTTTAAACAACATACATGTCCTAAGGGTTAATCAATGCATGGCCTGGTCGACAGTCCATAGTTTCAGCGGGGTGAATTGGTTGAAGCTGTTCAAACCCCAATTGCGTAAGCTTTGCACAGCGGTGTTGGGGTGATTGAACAAACGTTGTAGACCGTCACATGCCAGCCAGGTGGCTTGTATACCGGCTTTGCGCGCGCGTTCATAGCGGCGCAGCAAGAAGCCGTCGTCCACATGCCGCCAGTAAGCAGTGGTTTCACGTTCTTTCAATACCGATGCCAATTCGCTGACATCGGCCAGACCCAGGTTCAAGCCCAAACCCGCCAGTGGGTGAATGCTGTGGGCGGCATCCCCAGCCAATACCCAGGCGCTGCCATCGTCAAACCGACCGCTCCAGTGCGATGCTTTGGCCAGTTGCAACGGCCAGACTTGGGCCGCGCTGGTGACTTGCAGTTGGCCCAGGGCTTCGTGACTGGCTTGTGTGAGTGCTTGTGAGAGTGCTTGTGAGAGTGTGTTTGTATCGGCGTGCTGCATGTCCAATGCACGAGCAGACGGCATGGACCAAACCACCGCAGCTTCATCGCCAGCGCTGCCGCCCAGCGGCAACAGCGCCAGTATGTCGAGTCCGCCGTGTGAATGGGCAAACCATTGCAAAGCTTGTTGACGGTGCGGTTTGGCGCAACGCACGCGTGTGGCCAATGCATGCTGTGCATAAGGCAAGGTGTCGTAGGCCACGCCTAAGTCTTGGCGAGTTTGGCTATGTCGGCCTTCGCACACCACGGTCAATTTGGCTTTGACGGGTTCATTCACACGCTGAATGGCGGGCTGAAAAGTGATGGCATCTGCCAGTAGTTGTTCCAATGCGGGCACATCCACAATATGTGTCAGTCCGTTGAAAGAGGGTGCTTGAAACTGCACCACACCGCCTGCATCTCCCCAGATATGCATGGACTGCACAGGGGTCGCGTGCAAACCATCGGGCCAGCAGCGCAAATCACTCAGCAGTTCCCGCGAATGCGCGTTCAAGGCAAAGGCACGGACATCATTGGCAGCCTGTGATTGGCCAATTAAGGCAATCTTCAGACGCTGACGCGCCAGCAAAAGGGCCAGTGTGCTGCCCACAATGCCGCTGCCGCGAATGCAAATATCAAAGGATGAAGACATGCAAACCATTGTAGGAGTTGGCTGGCCGTAGAATTTCAGGCTTTGCGCACAACCCTAGCCTGCGCTTTAGCTTTCCAAGGAAACAGCCATGAGTTTGAAATGCGGCATCGTGGGCTTGCCCAACGTCGGTAAGTCCACCCTGTTCAACGCCCTGACCAAAGCAGGCATTGCGGCTGAAAACTACCCGTTTTGCACGATTGAGCCCAATGTCGGCGTGGTTGAGGTGCCAGATACACGTTTGGACCAGTTGTCTGAGATCGTCAAGCCCGAGCGCGTTGTGCCCGCCATCGTCGAGTTTGTCGATATCGCCGGCCTGGTGGCAGGTGCGAGCACAGGCGAAGGGCTGGGCAACCAGTTTTTAGCGCACATCCGCGAAACCGATGCGATTGTGAATGTGGTGCGTTGTTTTGAAGACGATAACGTGATTCACGTGGCTGGCAAAGTCGACCCGATATCAGATATTGAAGTGATTCAAACCGAATTGTGTCTGGCGGACTTGAGCAGTGTTGAAAAAGCATTACACCGTCACCAAAAAACTGCGCGATCCGGCGACAAGGAAGCCGCCAAACTCGTGGCCATTTTGGAACGCTGCCAAGCCGCGTTGAACGACACCAAGCCGGTGCGCACCATCGACTTCAGCAAGGAAGAAAAACTCGCGGTCAAACAATTTTTCCTGATCACCGCCAAGCCCGCCATGTTTGTGGCCAACGTGGCGGAAGACGGGTTCGAGAACAACCCCATGTTGGACCGCCTCACCCAATTTGCCCATTCTCAGCATGCACCCGTGGTCGCCATCAGCGCCAAGCTTGAAGCGGAGATGAGTGAGATGAGCGACGAAGACCGCGACATGTTCTTGGCTGAACTCGGTCAAACTGAACCCGGCTTGAACCGTTTGATCCGTTCTGCTTACAGCTTGCTGGGTTTACAAACTTATTTCACCGCAGGCGTGAAAGAAGTGCGTGCCTGGACCATTCGAGTCGGCGACACCGGTCCGCAAGCCGCCGGTGTGATTCACACGGATTTTGAAAAGGGCTATATCCGCGCTCAAACCATCGCGTTTGATGACTTCATTCAGTACAAAGGCGAGCAAGGCGCGAAAGACGCGGGCAAGATGCGGGCTGAGGGCAAGGAATACGTGGTGAAAGACGGCGATGTGATGAACTTTTTGTTTAGCAGTTAAGTCCACCACAGCATCAGCCACTGCCAACCGAACACCAACACGCCATAGCGCAATGCCTTGCCTATGGCCATATAGACAGTGCACGGCAACAAGGGCAGACGCAAATAACCGGCCACCACACACAAGGGGTCGCCAATGATGGGCAGCCACGCGCCAAGGCAGGCGACAGGGCCTACGCGTTCTAGCCAACGCAATGCGAGCATGTGATGCGTGACCTTGTCTTGGTGTAAGTGATTCGCCATCCAGCGCTCGGCACCCAGCCCCATCCACCATCCCACCATGCCACCCAAGGTATTGCCCAAGGTAGCCACTGCCAATGCGGGCCACAACAGGCTGGGGTTGATGGCGATCAGGCCCAGCAACAGCGGTTCGGAACCCAGCGGAATCAAGGTGGCGGCCAATAAAGAAGCCGCAAACAAAACAGCCAGTCCATACTCGGGCTGACTTAAGTTTGTCAATAGGTTTTGAAAAAATATCTCCATGTGAAGCAGTTTAAGTCGGGTCGGAGTCATCAAAACTCACACTAAATCACGCAATTGAAAAATATCAAAATTCAATTGAAATCAGTCACACAAAAGCGCGTACACACCGCTAGAATCGTGCCTCCTTTTTAAGCACACCTCTTCTTCACTGCATGCGCATTGCATCTTTCCAGTTAGCACACAACGTGTTTGTCGCACCCATGGCCGGTGTGACTGACAGGCCGTTTCGCATGCTCTGTAAACAACTCGGTGCTGCGTATGCGGTCAGCGAAATGGTCACATCCCGCAAAGACCTGTGGGACAGTTTAAAAACCTCAAGGCGCACCAACCATGACGGCGAAACCGGGCCCATCGCAGTGCAAATCGCAGGCACTGACGCTGACATGATGGCAGAGGCAGCGGTCTACAACATCCAACGCGGCGCACAAATCATTGACATCAACATGGGTTGCCCCGCAAAAAAGGTGTGCAACAAATGGGCGGGTTCAGCTTTGATGCAAGACGAAACGCTGGCCATTGCAATCATTCAAGCCGTGGTCGATGCAGCCTCCGCTTACGACGTGCCCGTCACATTGAAAATGCGCACCGGTTGGCGTGCCGATCAACGCAACGTGGTTACCTTGGCCAAGCAAGCAGAGTCTGCTGGCGTGCAAATGATCACAGTGCATGGTCGTACGCGTGAGCAAGGCTACAGCGGTCATGCCGAGTACGACACGATTGCCCAGGTGAAGGCCTCGGTCAATGTGCCTGTGGTGGCCAACGGCGACATTGACTCCCCGCAAAAAGCCCAGCAGGTGTTGCAGTACACCGGTGCAGACGCAGTGATGATCGGTCGCGCAGCCCAAGGGCGGCCTTGGATATTTCGCGAAATACACCATTTCTTAGAGCACGGCAGCTTACTGGCACCACCCTTGGTGGCCGAGGTGCAGCGCCTGCTGTTGCACCATTTGCAAGACCATTACAGCTTGTACGGCAGTCACCTTGGCGTGCGCAGTGCACGCAAGCACATTGGCTGGTACACACACGGATTGCCTGAAGCAAAAGCCTTCCGACAAACCATGAACGTAATAGACGACTGCGACCGCCAACTGGCGGCCGTGTCAGATTATTTTGAACGGCTGGGGCAATCCTCAGACCGTTTGCACTACCCCGAATCAGAGCCTGTTCTGGAGACACACGCATGAGCAAAAAACAAATAGAAGAAGTGGTTCGCCACAGTTTAGAAACTTATTTCAAAGATTTGCGCGGCGCCGAACCCGATCAACTGCATGACATGATGATCCAGGTCATGGAGAAACCTTTGCTGGACGTGGTGATGAAACACGCCGACGGCAACCAGTCGCGCGCCGCCGCCTGGCTGGGCTTGAACCGCAATACTTTGCGCAAAAAACTCACCGACCACAAATTACTCTGACACTCAGATTCCGCCTTGTCAGCAAACTAGAAAGTGATCCCCATGAACGCATTGATTTCCGTATCTGACAAGAGCGGTATTGTTGAATTTGCCCAGGCCTTGCAAGCTTTGGGTGTCAATCTCATTTCAACCGGAGGAACCGCGCAGTTATTGATCTCGCATGGCTTGGCGGTGCGTGAAGTGGCTGAGCTGACCGGTTTTCCAGAAATGCTGGATGGCCGTGTGAAAACGCTTCACCCCAAGGTGCATGGCGGTTTGCTGGCGCGGCGTGATGTACCCGCCCACATGCAAGCCTTGCATGACCACGGTATTGACACCATTGATATGTTGATCGTCAATTTGTACCCGTTTGAAGCCACCGTGGCCATGCCAGATTGCACGCTGGACGATGCGATTGAAAACATCGACATCGGTGGACCTGCCATGGTGCGCAGCGCTGCTAAAAACTGGAAACACGTTGCGGTGATTACGGATGCATCGCAATACCAGCCTGTGATTGATGAATGGCGCGAGCACAAAGGTTTGAGTGAGGCCACACGTTTCAAACTCGCTGTTGCAGCCTTCAACCGCATCAGCATGTATGACGGGGCAATCAGCGATTACTTGTCGTCACTTGATTTAGCCACGGAACAACGCAGTTTGTTTCCCGTACAGGCCAATGGCCGCTTCATCAAATTGCAAGACCTTCGTTACGGTGAGAACCCGCATCAACTGGCCGCGTTTTACCGCGACGCTGACCCCGCACCCGGTTCGTTGGTCACAGCGCGTCAATTGCAAGGCAAGGAACTGTCTTACAACAACATCGCCGACGCGGATGCTGCATGGGAATGCGTCAAGAGTTTTGACACACCGGCTTGCGTTATCGTCAAACACGCCAACCCGTGTGGCGTGGCAGTGGCTGAGGACGCTTTGTCTGCTTACAAAAAGGCTTACCAAACTGATCCCACATCTGCATTTGGCGGCATCATCGCTTTCAATTGCCCGGTCGATCTGGCCACCGTGCAAGCACTGGCTCAGCAGTTTGTCGAAGTGTTGATCGCACCTTCTTTCATGGGCGACGCTTTGGTGCAATTGCAGGCCAAGGCCAATGTGCGTGTGCTGCAAATTGCATTGCCTCCCGGTGGCGATACACCTTGGGCGAATGGTTTGAACTTATTGGATGTCAAGCGCGTGGGTTCGGGGCTGCTAATGCAAACGGCGGACAACCACCGGCTCTCGCTGGGCGATATGCAAGTCGTGACGCAGAAACAGCCGACTGAGCAACAACTGCAGGATTTGTTGTTTGCCTGGACCGTGGCCAAGTACGTGAAGAGCAATGCGATTGTGTTTTGCGCCAACGGCATGACCATGGGCGTGGGTGCGGGTCAAATGAGTCGGCTGGATTCAGCTCGGATTGCTGCCATCAAGGCAGGGCACGCCAAGCTGAGTTTGCAAAACACGGTGGTGGCCAGCGATGCGTTTTTTCCGTTTCGCGACGGCTTAGACGTGGTGGTGGACGAGGGCGCAACTTGCGTGATTCAACCCGGCGGCTCCATGCGCGATCAAGAAGTGATTGACGCGGCCAATGAGCGTGGTGTGGCCATGGTGTTCACGGGGGTGAGGCATTTCAGGCATT
>CANNRV010000086.1 GCA_947508145.1 Comamonadaceae bacterium | reverse complement strand
GCGTTTGAGCAAGGCGCGGGCGGATTTGGCGTTTTCACACACCCAATGATCGATTTGCGATGCGATTTCCAATGTGGTCTGCGGCATGACTTGGTGCAGCGGCACTTGCGTGCTGCACATGAAGTCCAGGGGCGCAGGCACTAAAAAGAGTTTGCCTATATATATAGAGGGCTGCATGTGCGGTCAGTTAAGTAAGTCCATCCCCGCAGCACGCAGCAAGCGGCAGGTGTGTATCAGGGGCAAACCCACCAGCGCGGTCGGGTCCTGGTTGTCTATGCTGTCCAGCAAAGCAATGCCCAGGCCTTCACTTTTGGCGCTGCCCGCGCAGTCATATGGTGTTTCAGCCAGCAGGTACTCTTCAATGGCTTTGTCGCTGAGGTCTCGGAATCTCACCCGGATTTGCGCCAGCGCTTGCCCGGCAAACCCGGTGTCCCGGCAGACCACGGCCACGGCTGTTTGAAACACCACGGTGCGCCCGCGCATGCGTTGCAATTGCAGTACGGCGTTTTCATGGTTGCCCGGTTTGCCCAGCGGCTCACCGTCCAGATCCGCCACCTGGTCCGAGCCTATCACCACAGCTTGCGGGTGTAGCAGCGCCACGGCCTGTGCTTTGGCCATGGCCAGACGTTCGGCCAAGGCTTGCGGTGCTTCGCCGGTGCCCGGGGTTTCGTCTACTTGCGGGCCGACCACCTCAAATGGCAGCCGCAGCCGCGCCAGCAGTTCGCGCCGGTAGACGGAAGTAGAGCCCAAAATCAGCTTGCGCTGCAAAGAATGTGAAGACATGCGCCCCATTCTCTTACACTGCATCGCATGACAAACACTTGGCAAGCCCGTTCGCTGGACTTAGAGCGTTTCGCCGACGCGGCAGGACAGCTCTCGCTTCACACCCCATTGGCCGAGCTGGTGCGGGTGTCGTCTGCTTGCGATGCGGGGGCGGTGACTGGCCATGTCTGCGACTGGTCGCTCAGCGGCGAGACCCGTGGCAGCGACAGCCGCCGCCAAGTCTGGCTGCGCTTGCAGGCGGGCATCAGCCTGCCGCAACACTGCCAGCGTTGCTTAGAGCCGATGTCGGTTGACTTGACGGTAGACCGCTGGTTCCGCTGTGTCGCCGACGAAGCCACCGCGTTGGCAGAGGACGATGGCTGCGAAGAAGATTTGCTGGTGTTGTCTGCCGAATTCAATGCCTTGGAGCTGCTGGAAGACGAGTTACTGATGGCCTTGCCCTTGATCATCAGCCACGGTGACTGTCAGCCACCGTCCAGCCCGGCCTTGGGCGACGACTTGCCGCATCCGTTCGCGGCTTTGGCGGGTTTGAAAAAGCCGCGCCTATGAGCCCCGGCATACAGTTATAATCTTCGATTCTTTGCCCTCGGGAGCCTTGTGCCCCGGCTTGGCGATCCGATTGAACCAACGATATTCAGGAGCCTCTCATGGCTGTCCAGCAAAACAAAAAATCCCCCTCTAAACGGGGCATGCACCGCTCACATAACGCACTCAACGTGCCCGGCTTGGCCGTTGAACCCACTACCGGTGAAGTGCATTTGCGTCATCACATCAGCCCGACCGGTTTTTACCGTGGTCGCAAGGTGTTGAAGACCAAATCCGAAGCCTGAGTCTGATCCAGCCCAAAGCCCGTCGCAGCCAGTCTCGCGCGGGCTTTTTGCTTGATGGACTGCACCACTTGAACCCGTTTCAGGCCTCTTTGTCATGGTGACCCTTGCTGTCGACTGCATGGGTGGCGACCATGGACCAAGCGTCACCTTGCCCGCTTGCCGTCAGTTTTTAGACTCCCACCCGAACGCCCGTTTGCTGCTGGTTGGCTTGCCCCTAGCGCTGGCAGGCTTTAGCCATCCGCGCGCCGTCACCGTGCCGGTCACCGAAGTGGTCAGCATGGACGATCCGGTGGAAGTGGCTTTGCGACGCAAAAAAGATTCCTCCATGCGTGTGGCGATAGAACAGGTCCGCGATGGTCACGCTCAGGCGGCGGTATCCGCAGGCAACACTGGCGCACTGATGGCGATTGCCCGTTATGTCTTGAAAACCCTTGACGGCATTGACCGCCCGGCCATTGCCGGACAAATGCCAAATATCAAAGGCGGTGCCACCACCATGTTGGACCTGGGTGCCAACGTGGATTCCACGCCCGAGCATTTATTGCAATTTGCCTTGATGGGCTCGGCGCTGGTGTCTGTGCTGACCGGCTTGGATAAGCCCTCGGTTGGCCTCTTGAATATCGGCGAAGAAGCCATCAAGGGCAACGAAACCATTAAAAAAACCGCTGAACTGCTGCGATCTGCCGCTAATTCCGGCGATTTGAATTTTTACGGTAATGTCGAAGGCAACGATATTTTCAAAGGCACCACCGATATCGTGGTGTGCGACGGCTTTGTCGGGAATGTGGCGTTGAAAGCCAGCGAGGGCCTGGCTTCCATGGTCGGTCATTTTCTTAAAAAGAGCTTTTCGCGCAATCTTTTCACAATAATTGCCGGCATCTTTGCTTATCCGGCTTTATCCGGGTTTAAAAAACTGGTCGATCACCGCCGCCACAATGGCGCGGCCTTGTTGGGTTTGCGCGGTCTGGTGTTTAAGAGTCACGGCTCGGCTGATGCATTGTCGTTTTTGACTGCCTTGCAGCGGGCGTATGATGCGGCCGACCATGACTTGCTGGCCAGGCTGCGGTCCCAATTGGCGCATGCAGCGCCCTTATTGACGGCAGGCACAGCGAACACGCCACCCACTCTTTCAGAATCCGCATGACCTTGTTTTCCCGTATCGTCGGAACCGGCAGTTACCTGCCCCCGCGTCGACTCACCAACGCTGACCTGGTGGCTGAATTGGCCGCCAAAGGCGTAGAGACTTCTGACGAATGGATTGTTGAGCGCACAGGCATACAGGCCCGGCATTTCGTGGTTGACGGTGTGAACAGCAGCGATTTGGCGTTCGAGGCCTGCAAACAGGCCTTGGCCGCGGCGCATCTGGGACCCCAAGACATTGATTTGCTCATCGTTGCCACTTCCACGCCGGACATGGTGTTTCCGTCCACCGCTTGCATACTGCAACACAAGCTGTCGCAACTCAGTCCGCAAGCTGCGGGCATCGCTGGCGCACCAGCGTTTGACGTGCAGGCGGTGTGCGCCGGTTTCGTGTATGCCCTCAGCGTCGCCGATGCCATGGTTCGCGCCGGCAATGCCCGGCGTGCCTTGGTGGTTGGTGCAGAAGTGTTTTCCCGTTTGCTCGATTTCAACGACCGCACCACCTGTGTGTTGTTTGGCGACGGCGCAGGCGCAGTGGTGCTGGAAGCATCGGACACGCCCGGCATTCTGGCCACCGATATCCATGCCGACGGCAAGCACGTGGGCCTGTTGTGCGTTCCCGGCCATGTGCACGGCGGACAGATTCTGGGCGACCCGGTGCTGAAAATGGACGGGCAAGGCGTCTTCAAGTTGGCAGTGGGCGTGCTCGAGGAGACGGCCCGCACCGTGCTTGCCAAAGCCGGTTTGCAAGACAGCGATCTGGACTGGCTGGTGCCGCACCAGGCGAATATCCGGATCATCCAAAGCACGGCCAGAAAAATGAAACTCCCCATGGACAAGGTGTTGTTGACGGTGGCCGAACACGGCAACACCTCGGCAGCTTCCATCCCGCTGGCGCTGGATGCGGGTGTGCGTGCCGGTAAATTGCAAGCCGGACAACTGGTCATGCTCGAAGGTGTGGGCGGCGGTTTCGCCTGGGGCTCGGTTCTTTTCCGCTATTGATATATGACGACATTTGCATTTGTATTTCCCGGACAAGGCTCACAGTCAGTGGGCATGCTGGATGCTTGGAATGGCCACCCGCAAGTTCAAGCCACCCTGCAGGAAGCCAGCGATGCCTTGGGCCAAGACATAGGACAGTTGATTCACCAGGGGCCCAAAGAAGAATTGGCGCTGACCACCAATACCCAGCCGGTGATGCTGGTGGCGGCGGTGGCGGCTTACCGCGTCTGGGTGGCTGAGGGTGGGACGCAACCCGCTTATGTCGCCGGACATTCGCTGGGTGAATATTCCGCCCTGGTCGCCAGCGGCGTGCTGACTTTGACTCAGGCCGTGCCTTTGGTGCGCCTGCGGGCCCAAGCCATGCAAGAAGCGGTGGCCGTCGGTGCCGGTGCCATGGCGGCGGTGCTGGGGCTGGAAGCGGCCAAGGTGGTGGCGCTGTGCGAACAGGCCCAAGCTGAATTTGCCAGCGACAGCGGCGAAGTCGTGCAGGCCGCCAATTTCAACGACCCGGGCCAAACCGTGATTTCCGGCAGCAAAGCCGCCGTTGACAAGGCCTGTGAATTGCTCAAAGCGGCGGGTGCCAAACGCACTTTGCCTCTGCCGGTGTCTGCGCCATTTCATTGTGCGCTGATGCGCCCGGCAGCGGAGCGTTTACGCGATCACCTCAGCCGCGTGGAATTGCAGTCGCCGCGCATACCGGTGATCAACAATATTGATGTGGCCCAGGAAACCGATGTCGCCCGTATCCGGGATGCGCTCTACCGTCAGGCCTTCGGCCCGGTGCGCTGGGTGGAAACCATTGAGCGCATGCAGCAGCTGGGTGTCAGCCATGTGGTGGAATGCGGTCCCGGCAAAGTCTTGGCTGGTATGGTCAAGCGCATCAACCCGGCATTGCATGCGCAAGCCATGTTTGACCCGCAGACTTTGAGCGACACCCGGACTTTTTTGACTGAACAAGCATGAGCAACCAACACACCACACCACAGATTGCATTGGTCACAGGTGCCTCTCGCGGCATCGGTGCGGCCATTGCCTTGCAACTGGCCAAAGCCGGATTCCATGTGTACGGCACCGCCACCAGCAGCGATGGCGCGGCCAAAATCAGCCAGGCATTGAGCGGCCACGCCGGTTGCAAAGGGCTGGTCTTGCAAGTCAATGATGCCGATCAACTCAATGCCGTGGTGGACACACTGGTCACTGAGGCCGGGGCGCTGCATGTGCTGGTCAACAACGCTGGCATCACCCGCGACACCTTGGCCATGCGCATGAAAGACAGCGACTGGGACGAAGTGGTGGACACCAACCTCAAAGCGGTTTTCCGGCTCAGCCGGGCGGTCATGCGCCCCATGATGAAGCAGCGCTATGGCCGCATCATCAATATCACCAGCGTGGTCGGCGCCTCCGGCAACCCGGGACAGGCCAATTACGCTGCCGCCAAGGCCGGTGTGGCCGGCATGACCCGTGCACTGGCCCGCGAGTTGGGCAGCCGGGGCATCACTGTCAATTGCGTGGCGCCGGGGTTCATCAATACTGACATGACCGCCGGTTTGCCCGAAGAACAGCAAAAGGCTTTGCTGGCCCAAATCCCTTTGGGCCACCTGGGAAAACCGGATGATGTGGCGCATGCCGTGGCTTTTTTGGCCAGCGAACACGCGGCCTACATCACTGGTCAAGAGCTTCACGTCAATGGCGGCATGTACATGGTTTAACGCCTTGGTACAAGCCACAAGTAAGCCGTACCGTCCGCGCGGCTAAAATCGCGGACTTCTAACCACAACCCTTTGAGGGAAACATGAGCGATATTGAATCACGAGTCAAAAAAATCATTGCCGAACAACTCGGCGTGGAAGAGTCCCAAGTCACATCTGAAAAAGCTTTTGTGGCTGATCTGGGTGCCGACTCGTTAGACACCGTGGAATTGGTGATGGCGCTGGAGGATGAATTCGGCATCGAAATCCCTGACGAAGACGCTGAAAAAATCACCACCGTGCAAAACGCCATTGATTACGCTTTGAATCACAAAAAAGCCTAAGCTTTCAGAGGTTTCGCATGAGTCGTCGTCGCGTGGTCGTGACCGGCTTGGGTTGTGTGTCTCCTGTTGGAAACACCGCCCAGGCCTCCTGGCAGAACATCCTGGCCGGTCAATCCGGTATCGGACCCATCACATTGTTTGATGCATCCGCGTTCGCCTGCCATTTTGCCGGTGAGGTCAAAAACTTCAACTTGGATGAGTACATCTCACCCAAAGAAGCCCGCACCATGGACCGCTTCATTCACTTAGGTGTGGCAGCCGGTTTGCAGGCGGTAGCAGATGCCGGTCTGGCCACCGGTGACGCGCTGGATGAAGAACTGTCATACCGCATCGGTTGCTTGATCGGTTCGGGTATTGGCGGTTTGCCTCTCATCGAAAACATGCGCGACGAGCTCATGGCTCGCGGCCCGCGCCGCATCTCCCCGTTTTTTGTGCCAGCCAGCATCATCAACATGATTTCCGGCCATGTCTCCATGCGCTGCGGTTTCAAAGGCCCCAATCTGGCGATTGCCACCGCTTGCAGCACCGGCTTGCACAGCATTGGCGAAGCCGGACGCATCATCGAGTATGGCGATGCTGATGTGATGGTGGCCGGTGGTTCTGAAGCCACCGTGTCGCCGCTGGGCTTAGGCGGATTCGCCGCCATGCGCGCCTTGTCCACCCGCAACGACGACCCCCAAACAGCCTCACGCCCCTGGGACAAAGACCGTGACGGTTTTGTGCTCGGCGAAGGCGCCGGTGTCATGGTGCTGGAAGAATACGAATACGCGAAAGCTCGCGGTGCCCGCATTTACGCCGAACTCGTCGGCTATGGCCGTAGCGCAGATGCAGGCCACATGACCGCACCCAATATGGACGGCCCGCGCCGTTCCATGCAGGCCGCCTTGAAGAACGCAGGCATGTCCCCAGATCAAGTGCACTACCTGAATGCGCACGGAACCTCCACACCGCTGGGTGACATCAATGAAACACACGCCATCAAGGCGGCGTTTGGTTCACATGCGCATGACATGGTGATCAGTTCCACCAAATCCATGACCGGCCATTTGCTGGGTGGTGCCGGTGGCATTGAAAGTGTTTTCACGGTACTGGCCATCCATGACCAAAAAGCACCGCCCACCATCAATTTGCACAACCCTGATCCCGAATGCGATCTGGACTACTGCGCCAACGAAGCCAGAGACATGCGCATTGATGTGGCGGTGAAAAATAACTTCGGCTTTGGCGGCACCAACGGCACGCTGGTCTTCAAGCGCATTTGATGCCCTAAAGCCTTTGCCGGTTAAGGGAAACCGGGGCTGCGTCGGCTTTTACCGGGTGAATGTCGTTACAACCGCATAAACACCATTTGGGAGAGTTAAATATGTTGTCATATATGAACGCACGCAAAACATGGGCAGGTTTGCTGCTGACCAGCTTCATTTTTTGGGCTCCTGCGACTGGCTGGGTTGGCGCGGCGCAAGCGCAAACCCGCACCTTGCCCGATTTCACCGATCTGGTCGAAGAAGTCGGCCCTTCGGTGGTCAACATACGCACCATAGACAAAGCAGTCACCCAAGTGGCAGGCCAACCGGCTGATCCCCAAGACGAAGAAATGCAAGAACTCTTTCGTCGCTTTTTCGGCGTGCCGCCCGGCAACGGTCCGCGTCAACAGCGGCCGAACCGTCCGCAACAACAACCTGAAGAGCAGCCGCGCGGCGTAGGTTCTGGTTTTATTTTGACCGCAGACGGCATCATCATGACCAATGCCCATGTGGTTGATGGCGCTGAGCAAGTCATCGTTACCTTGACCGATAAACGTGAATTCATCGCCCGCATCATCGGGGCTGATAAACGCACCGACGTGGCGGTGGTGAAAATTGAAGCCACCGGTTTGCCGCCGGTGAAATTGGGTGACCCCAACCGGCTCAAAGTTGGCGAATGGGTGATGGCCATCGGCTCACCGTTCGGTTTGGAAAACACTGTCACCGCCGGTATCGTCAGCGCCAAAGGCCGTGACACCGGTGACTACCTGCCCTTTATTCAGACCGATGTGGCCATCAACCCGGGCAATTCAGGCGGCCCGTTGATCAATATGCGCGGCGAAGTCATCGGCATCAACAGCCAGATTTACTCCCGCTCAGGCGGCTTCATGGGCATTTCATTCGCCATTCCGATTGATGAAGCTGCCAATGTGAGCAACCAGTTGCGCGCCAATGGCCG
>CANNRV010000085.1 GCA_947508145.1 Comamonadaceae bacterium | reverse complement strand
GGGCGGCACCGCCAACAGCGTGCCGCGCGAAGACGGTTTCGACATTGTGGTGGCCTCAGAAGTGATGGCCATTTTTTGTCTGGCCACCAGCCTGGCCGATTTGAAAAACCGCTTGGGTCGCATCGTCGTCGCATACAACACCGAAGGTGCACCGGTGCTGGCCTCCGATTTGCAAGCCCACGGCGCGATGACGGCTTTGCTCAAAGATGCATTGGCTCCCAATTTGGCGCAGACGTTGGAAAACAATCTGGCGTTTATTCACGGCGGTCCGTTTGCCAATATCGCGCACGGATGCAACTCTGTGATTGCCACCAGCACGGCTGCCAAGTTGGCCGATTACGTGGTGACCGAAGCCGGGTTCGGCGCTGATCTCGGGGCAGAAAAATTCATTGATATCAAATGTCGCAAGGCCGGTTTGACGCCGTCTGCGGTGGTGCTGGTAGCGACTGTGCGCGCGCTGAAATACCACGGCGGCGTGGCGGTCAAAGACCTGGGTTCGGAAAATCTGGCGGCGCTTGAAAAAGGCATGGTCAATCTGGAGCGGCATTTGCACAATATCCGCCATCATTTTGGTCTGCCTTGTGTGGTGGCCATCAACCACCGCACCGAAGACACGGCAGCTGAAATCGCCATGTTGGAAAAAGCCTGCGCGGTCTATGGTGCGCAAGTGGTGGTGGCCAAGCACTGGGCGCAAGGTGGCGCCGGTGCGGTGGATCTGGCGCATGCGGTGGTGGCCTTGTGTGAGCAGCCTAACCAATTTCAATTTGTGTACGACGACAAACAAAGCCTGTGGGAAAAAGCCGAAACCCTGGCCCGCAAGATATATGGTGCTCAAGGCATTTCTGCCGATGCCAAAGCCAAAACATTGTTAGATAAATTGCAAGAGTCCGGTTACGGCCATTACCCGATTTGTATTGCCAAAACCCAGTATTCGTTTTCCACCGATGCCAAAGCCCTGGGTGCCCCCAGCGGCCATACCTTGCACATTCGTGAAGTGCGTTTGGCAGCGGGTGCCGAATTCATTGTCATGGTCTGCGGCGATGTGATGACCATGCCCGGCCTGCCCAAAGTTCCCTCTGCCCATGCCATCGATGTCGATGACGCTGGCAATATCGTCGGTTTATTCTGAAAGCACATGATGAAAAAAACGCATTCACTCATCACCGGCCTGTGTGCCGTAGCTGTCGCTGCCGGGGCATGCGTGTTGTTTCCAACGCTGGCCATGTCGGATAACGATGACCAGGCCTTGATCACTAAAGCCAATGCCTTGTTCAAGCCGTTGCCGGATTCGGCTGCGCTGGAAAACACACCGCTCACACCGCTGCGTGTTTCCTTGGGCAAAGCCTTGTTTTTTGAAACCCGCGTCTCCAGCGATGGCCGTTTGGGCTGTGCCACTTGTCACAACCCGGCCTACTATGGTGCGGATTCACTGGCGCTGACAGTTGGCGTGCATGGCAAACAACTGCCCCGCAACGCACACACTGTGTTCAATACGCCTTTGCTGATTGCACAGCATTACGGCGGTAACCGCGCCTCGGTAGAAGAGCAGGCTTACAAAGCGGTGATCAGTCCGCTGGCTTATGGCAACTCGACCAACGAGCAGGTGGAAACCAAACTGTCCCAATTGGGCTATTTGCCTTTGTTCAAAGCCGCATACCCGGACGATGCCAAGCCGGTGAGCATTGAAAATTGGAGCAAGGCGATTGGCGCTTATGAGCGCACGCTGTTGACGCCCGCACCGTTTGACAAATTTTTGAAAGGCGATGCCCAGGCGCTGTCCAAAACAGCCAAATTGGGTTTGGACACATTCATCAACACCGGTTGCGCCGGTTGCCATAACGGCGTGACCGTGGGCGGTCAGTCCTACCAAAAATTCGGCATCACCCAAGATTATTGGTTGGTGACCGGCAGCACGCCCAAAGACGCATTCAAAGGCTATGACAAAGGTCGTTTTCACGACACCAAAAACGAGGCTGATGCCTTCATGTTCAAAGTGCCGCAGTTGCGTAACGTGGCGGTCACGCCGCCTTACTTTCACGATGGTTCCGTGGCCACCTTGCCTCAGGCAGTGCGCGTGATGGCGCAATTGCAATTGGGCAAGCAACTGTCGGATGAAGATGTCAGCCACATCGTCAGCTTTCTTGAAAGTCTGACTGGCGAGATTCCAGCCGATTTCGCCAAAGTGCCTGCTTTGCCAGTCGCCGCCCATTGACGCATTGATGAGCAGTGTTGTGCGTTGCTTGTCCGCCTGGTGTGCCTTTGTTTTGCTGGCGGCAACCCACATCGCTGCCAGCGCAGAGTGGACGTATTTCTCCAGCCTGGACGGTGACACGGTGTTGGTTGACAGAACCACGCTGGTGCAAAACAAAAACCGCAATGCCACCATTTGGATGCTGACCAATTACGGCAGTCCCACTGCACAAGATGTGTTGTCGGTCAGCAAATGGGTGGAGTTTGATTGCGACCACAATAAATTCCGCTACCTGGCCGTCTATGGCTATGAAGGCCAAATGCAAACCGGTGCCAAGCTGATCAATATTCCCAAGCCCTCGCTGTGGGACAAAGTGAGCTATGGCACGGTGCTGAAAAACCTCCAACTGGTCGCCTGTTTGCGCGGGCCATTGCTGAGATAACACCCCACAATCACCATGAGTACGCCTATGAACATGCAATTTGTTGAAACCAGTCTGCTTCGCATCGGTTATTGCGAATGGAACCCGCAAGGCGAGCGCACCATTGTGCTGGCGCACGGCTGGCCCGACAGCATCCGCTGCTGGCACCATGTGGTGCCACACTTGGTGGCAGCCGGGTACCGGGTGCTGGCACCGGCTTTGCGCGGTTTTTTGCCCACCACTTTTTTACGCGAAGATACACCGCGCACCGGCCAGTTATCGGCACTGGGACGCGACATGGTGGAGTTTGTGACCGCCTTGGGTTTGCACCAGCCGGTGTTGGTGGGACATGACTGGGGTGCACGCGCTGTCGCAAATGCCTGCGGATTGCAGCCCGGTATCGCCAGCCACATGGTGATGATGTCAGTGGGCTATGGCACCAACGACCCGACCCAAGCCTTGAGCATGGAGCAAACCCAGCTCTATTGGTACCACTGGTTCATGGCGACCGAGCGCGGCATTCGCACGGTGAGGGCGCAGGGCAAAGCGTTTTCTCAGCGCATGTGGGACACCTGGGCACCCAGCGGCTGGTACCTGCCGGACGAATTCGAACAAACCGCCATGGCTTTCAACACACCGGATTGGGCCGAGGTCACTTTGCATTCCTACCAGCACCGCTGGGGCCATGCCCCGGCAGACCCTTATTACGATGCCGACGAACAATTGCTGCATCCGGCTCCGGTGCTGAACATTCCCAGCCTGGTGTTGCACGGCGGTGCCGACGGTGTGAGTTTGCCCGCCACTTCAGCCAATAAGGAAAAGTTTTTCAGTGCGCGTTACGAAAGACAGGTTTTGCCCGGCGTGGGGCATTTCCCGCAACGCGAAGCCCCGCACAAAGTGGCTGAGGCGATATTGAATTTTTTGAAGTGATCAGGCTTCCAGCCAATCACATATGACTTGCCATTGCTGCAAGTCTTTTTGCACTTTGCCAGGGGTGATGTCAAACAGACTCAGCCCGTGTGCCGCCATATGCAGGTAGTACTGGGTATCGCGCAAATAGCCGACGATGGGCACATCCAGCTTGCTCATGAATTCACGCAACTGGTTGGCGGCAATGGTGCGTTCGTCCACCCGCATGCCAATCACGCCCAGTGCGGTTTTGCTGTTTTTAGTGATTTCACGTAATTGGGTGATGAACGCTTGGGACGCGTACATGTCGAAAATCGACGGCATGATGGGGATGAGCAATTTATCCGCACGCGATACCACTTCTTTGAAACGCCAGCCGCCCAGTCCGCCGGGCGTGTCAATCACCACGTGTGTGGTGCCTTTGGGGGGCTTGGCGGTCAACACCAGATCGGCTTGCAATTCCCAGGTGGAAATACGCCGCGCCTCGGGGGGGCGCAGGCCTAGCCACAAGCGGGAAGATTGCTGAACATCGGCGTCGCCCAGCATGACCGCATGCCCGCGAGACGCAAAATACCCTGCCACATTGGTGGACAGGGTGGATTTTCCGGAACCCCCTTTGGGGTTCGCAATCACTATCACTGGCATATCAAGACAAATCCCACCCTTTTCCGCTTCTGCAATGCGTCAATGCCTGGTTATACAGAGACTGACCCGAGTACTTACCTGTGGTGGATAACAGGTAATTTTTCAAGGGCATCATATCCACCGATCTGGCGCAGTCAAAACCACGGCCTTGCTCGCCGCTGAGATGCAAGACCACCCGTCCGGTGGACTGCACCCGCTTGTACACCGCACCCAGGTAGGCAACAGCACAAGCAGATTCGCAGACCTGTCCTTCGCTGACAATGACTTCAACTGATTGGTTTTGAAACCATTGTCCCAGTCGTATGCCCAGCAGCAGATCGCCCTGGGCGGAATTCAGGTAAACCGGACTGACCACCCGACTGCCATCACGGCGTGTACAAGGGTGCAGACTTTGCATCACACTGTTCAAGTTAGTCAGGCTGGTGCTGTCAATCGTGCCGGAAAACTCCACCACGTCCAGAGCACCGCTGGTGCAGTCTGGAAATTTCAAGCGGCTGTGCCTGATTTGAAATAAATCACCCTGAATCGCGCTGACCACCTGCATTTGAGCGCCGGGGTAACCGTAGAAATTGGAACCCATGACCACATGGAACGGGGCTTCCTGCCCCGCTTGGCGGGTGTTGGCGCAACCCAATGTTGCAGCCAAAAGAAGCACTGCTAGCAGTCGAAAAAAGTGAGACACCATGGTGGACCTTGAGAAGATTGAAACTATATAGACCTCTTCTTGGTCGGCACGCGCTACAAAAACTTGAGCATACCTGCCTGCCTGCGCCTAGGGCGCAAGCAGGTAAACGAAGCTATTAGTGAACCACCATCAAGGTGAACGGGAACACATAGGCTTGTAAGGTGACCAAGATACCCACCAGACAGGCCAGGGCGATAGAGTGGAAGAACACATATCGCAGGATGTCTCCCTCATGGTTGAACCAGCGTGTGGCGGTGGAGGCCACCACAATGGACTGGGCATCGACCATCTTGCCCATCACACCGCCTGAGCTGTTGGCTGCGCCCATCAGGTTGGGCGACAAGCCCAGTTGCTCGGCTGCCACTTTTTGCATGCCGCCGAACAGCACGTTGGAAGCCGTGTCAGAACCGGTCAGCGCCACACCCAGCCAGCCCATCAAGGTGCCGAAGAACGGGTAGAGCACGCCGGTGTTGGCAAATGCCAGTCCCAAGGTGGTGTCAGTGCCGGAGTAGCGTGTCAAAGAACCCAGGGCCAGCATCAGCACAATGGTTAAGAGCGAATAACGCACCAGCCACAAGGTGTTGAAGAAGATGCGTACCAGTTGCAACGGGTTGTATTTCATCACCAGACCGCCGACGATGGCCGACAACAAAATGCCGGTGCCGGTGGAAGACAACAGGTTCAGGGTGTAGATCGCGGCTTCGGTCTTGGGTGCGGGCACCACAGGCGGCATTTTTTCGATCAGGTTGTGCAAGCCTTCCAGCGGGAATTTGGGCGCAAAGATGCTGTTCCAGAATTCTTTGACCGGTGGCAAACCCCAGATGAAGATGAATACCGTCAAAATGGCCCACGGTGTCCAGGCGCGGATCACGTCAGCGCGTGAGTGCTTGGTGTGTACTTTGGCCGCAACATGGCCTTCGCCGCCATCGGTTTCATGGCCTTTCAAAGACACAGACGTCCAGATTTCTTTGGGTTGCCAAACTTTGAGGAAGCCAACCAAACATGCCATGGACACCACGGCAGCAATCACGTCGACCAACTCCGGGCCGATGTAGTTGGAGACCAGGAATTGCATGACGGCGAAACTGGCGCCAGTGACCAAAATGGCCGGCCAGATTTGCATCATGGCGCGGCGACCGGCGAAAGCCCAGATCAACCAGAACGGCACCAGCAAAGAGAAGAATGGCAGTTGGCGACCGACCATGGCAGACACCGCCATGGCGTCGTAACCATGCACTTTGGCCAAGGTCAGAATAGGGGTGCCCAAAGCGCCGAAGGCGACTGGAGCCGTGTTGGCAATCAATGACAAACCGGAGGCAGCCAAAGGCGAAAAACCCAGGCCAATCAAAATGGCTGCGGTCACTGCCACGGGGGTACCGAAACCGGCGGCGCCTTCAAAAAAAGCGCCGAAGGCGAAGGCAATCAACAGCAATTGCAGTCGACGGTCTTCGGTGATACCTGCGATGGAGTCTTGCAGAATCTTGAAGCTGCCGTTTTGTTCGGTCAGTTGGTGCAAGAAGATGATGTTCAGAACAATCCAGCCAATGGGCAACAAGCCGGTCAAACCACCAAACAAGGCGGCGTTGGCTGCCATGCCCACGGGCATGCCGTAAGTCAGAATGGCGACTGCCAATGCAGCAATCAGACCGGCTGCTGCAGCAATGTGCGCTTTCATGTGCAAAAAACCCAGACCGACTAGCATGACCACCACCGGAATGGCGGCCAGCAAAGTGGAAAGAACCATGCTTCCCATCGGGTCGTATATTTGTTGCCAAGTCATTTGTTGCTCTCCACTCGCAAAATCAAAAATTATAGGAAGATCAAGCAAAGGGTTTTCCCGTGGCATCACTTTAAGAGGTTATTCATGATCGAACGTACTGTTTTCACCGCCGAGCACGAAGCCTTTCGTGACAGTTTTCGCCGTTTTGTTCAAGCCGAAATCGCGCCCCACCATGCCGATTGGGAAAACCAAGGCCATGTGGACAAAACCGTTTGGCGCAAAGCCGGGGCGCTGGGTTTTTTAAACATGAGCATGCCCGCCACGCTGGGCGGCTCGGATGCCGACAAGCTGTTTTCGGTGGTGCAAATTGAAGAACTCAGCGCAGCGGGCTTCACCGGCATTGGTTTTGTATTGCATTCGGAAATCGTCTCGCCTTATTTGCTGCATTACGGCACGGACGCACAAAAAGAAAAATACATGCCGCGCTTGTCCAGCGGCGACATGGTCGGTGCGATTGCCATGACCGAACCCTCAGCTGGCAGTGATTTGCAAGGCATCAAGACCACCGCCGCGCTGCAAGCCGACGGCAGTTATGTGTTGAACGGCAGCAAAACCTACATCACCAACGGCTGGCACAGTGACTTGGTGATTGTGGTTGCCAAAACCAACCCGGCAGCGGGTGCCAAAGGCACGAGTTTGTTTTTGGTGGAAGCAGGCACGCCCGGTTTCACCAAAGGCAAGCCCTTGCACAAGCTGGGCTTGAAAGCGCAAGACACCTGCGAGCTGTTTTTCGACAACGTGCATCTGCCCGCCGACAGTTTGCTCGGCGGTGCAAACTATTTGAACCGGGGATTCATTTGCCTGATGGAGCAACTGCCTTGGGAGCGTTTGCAAATTGCCATCGGCGCGGTGGCGGCCTCCCAAGCTGCCATTGGGTGGACGCTGGATTTCGTCAAGCAACGCCACGTATTCGGACAAGCCGTGGCTGCATTTCAAAACACCCGTTTCAAATTGGCTGAATTGCAAACCGAGGTGCAAATTGCCCGCGTGTTTGTCGACAAATGCACTGAACTCCTTTTGCAAGACAAACTCGACACAGCAACGGCGAGCATGGCGAAATACTGGACCACCGATTTGCAATGCAAAGT
Organism: Comamonadaceae bacterium; assembly: GCA_947508145.1. Classification (GTDB taxonomy): domain Bacteria; phylum Pseudomonadota; class Gammaproteobacteria; order Burkholderiales; family Burkholderiaceae_C; genus Limnohabitans. The sequence continues at coordinate 355 of CANNRV010000085.1, read as the reverse complement.
CATGGACGAATGCGTTCAATTGCACGGCGGCAGCGGCTTCATGTGGGAATACCCGATCACCCGGGCTTACGCAGACGCAAGGGTGCAGCGGATTTACGGCGGCACCAACGAAATCATGAAAGAGGTGATCACCCGCAGCATGGGCTTGGGCGTGAAATAAAGCTGCGCCGTCTCAGTTGATGCTCAAAGTGTGCATCTCAAATTCACCTTTGGCGCGGTCGGCGAAATAGCAGCGCAGGGTTTCTTTCACGGTTCTGAAGGCCAGATCGTCCCAAGGGATGTCGGCTTCTGAAAACAAACGCGCTTCCTGGGTTTCGTGGCCGGGGTTGAAGTCGGGGCTTTGCAAAGCGGCACG
>CANNRV010000084.1 GCA_947508145.1 Comamonadaceae bacterium | reverse complement strand
GTCAGCGCCTTGGTAATCGTCAACTGCAATTTCTCCGGGCTGCCGGGTGTCACCGGGCCGAGGCTGGCACCGAAGTCACCGGCTTGCGGCATGGCGTTACCGGTTTTGGAGATGCGCGCGCGCACCATCACCGACTTGACCTGCGACAGCTTCATTTGCGGGTTCATGGCCAGGCTGTCATCCAACACAAAGTCATAAGGCAGTTTGTCCACCGTGGTGCGGATGATGGCCAAGGGCATGCGCGGGCCTTCTGCTGCATTGGCGTAAATGAACACCGTGTCTTTGGGCGATACCTGCGCTGCCAGCTCTGGCGACAAGGACACCCTGCCGCTCAGGCGCTCGGTGCCGTCAGACTGCGGCTTGGGCATGGTACCGGCACTGGCAGGTGCATTGCCAGGCGCGGCAGGTGCCAATGCAGGCAATCCCAGTCGCTCACGCGCTTTGTCAATCGCCTCGGCCAAGGCAGGCAAGTCGGGAGAAGTGGCCGGCAATAAGCCCTGCACTTTTTCCCAGTAGGTCAGAGCTTCTTTGAACCGGCCTTCTGAAAACGCAGCACTGCCGGCCAGCAACAAGGCGTTGCCGTTTTGCGGATCGGCCTTGAGCACGCTGTTGATCATGGCCCAAGGTTCGCCTTTGAAGCTGCCATTGTTCTTTTGCGCCAGCACCTCGGCACGCTCAATCATCACATCGTCATTGCGTTCCAGCGACAGCGCTTTTTGCAAAGCCGCATCGGCTTGCTCGTAGTGTTGCAATGCCCGCTGTATGCGTCCAAGCATGACCCAGGCTTCGGCATTTTTCGGTTCTTTTTCCAAACGCTGGCTGAGTTGCTCGGCCATGGTTTCGAGTTTTTGCGGCGTGATCTGCTCTTCACCATTGGCCTGCGCCAGCAACGCCGGGTCCAGTGCAATCGGCGTGCCGACAAAGAAATACAACACAAACGCGGCCACTGGAATCACAAACGCCAACAGCGCAATCAAGCCCTTGGGTCGACTGACATTCACCGGTGCCGACGGTGCGGTGGCGGCGGCGGGAGCGTCTTCCATCAAACGCTGGGTCAACTCCTGTTGTGAGATATCAAAACCCTGTTGATCCAGAGTGCCTTGGGCGAGTTCACGCTCGAGCTCGGCCAATTGCTCGCGGTAGACCGTGACATGCGACATCACATGTTCACGCTCTGCACCGGCATTGGCTTGGCGTGCTGCACGCCACAAAGACCAGCCCAGCACCAGCACCACCAGCAAAGACAGTGCAAAGGCCAGCACCAGAAAAAGTTGAGCGTTATTCATTCAGTCCTTGTGGGTGGTGTCGTGCAAGTCATGGTGACCGCTGTGTTGCTGCAATGCCGCTTTGCGCAATCGCAAGTAACGCCACAAGCCCCAAAGTGCAAACAACAACATGCAAAAAGGGCCGAACCACAGTGGCCAAGTCAAGGGCTTGACTTGCGGTCTGTATAAAACGAAATCGCCGTAACGATCAACCAGATAGGTTTTGATTTCCGCGTCGGATTTGTCTTCACGGATCAACTTGCGTACTTCGCGTCGCAGGTCTTCCGCTAACTCGGCGTGCGACGAAGCCAGCGATTCGTTTTGACACACCAGGCAACGCAACTCCTCGGCAATGCTGACCAAACGTGCTTCTACTTTCGGGTCTTCTGCCATAGGCACGGCCTCGCCAGCCCACATTGCCGGTGCCCACAGCAGCCAGCACAACAATAACTTCCACTTCATGAGGCTTCCAATGTCTGAATCAAGGGCAGCACGGTGTCGATCAGTATTTGCGGTGTCAGCGGACCGACGCGCTTGTAACGAATCACACCTTGCTTGTCTATGAGATAGGTTTCCGGCACGCCGTACACACCATAGTCAATGCCGACGCGACCATCCAGGTCCAGCACCGACAAGCTGTAGGGATCACCCTGGCGTTGCAAAAAACGCAGGCTGCGTTCGCGTGCCAGTTTCAGTTTATCGGCATCGTTCATCGGCCCGTTGGCCATGTCTTGCGGTTGAATTTCTTTGTAACTCAAACCGACCACGGGTATGTGGCTGCTTTTGGCGAAATCGACCAGCAAAGGGTGCTCTTCACGGCAAGCCACACACCATGTGGCCCAGACGTTGAACATCCAAACTTTGCCTTTCATGTCCGCCGGGCTGAACGGTTTGTCGCCCACCAGCACAGGCAAACTGAAGTCCGGTGCCGGCTTGCCCACCAGCGGCGAAGGAATTTCTCGCGGGTCGCGCGTGAGGCCCACCGCCAAAAACACCACCAACGCGGCAAACAATCCCAAAGGAATCAAAAACTTTTTGTTCATGGCATCAAGACGCAGAAGACAAGGCTTCACCGGCGGTTTGCAAAGGCGCGACAGCGCGGCGACGGTAACGGCGGTCCAAGGCGGCCAACACGCCACCGGCCACCATCAACAACACGCCTGCCCACAGCCAAGGCACAAACGGTTTGTAATAGACACGCATGCTCCAACTGGGCGTGTCACCCTGAATCGGGTCACCCAAAGACACATACAAATCGCGCATCACACCCGAATCAATCGCTGCTTCGGTCATGGGCATGGCGCTGGACAGATAACGGCGTTTCTCCGGGTACAGCACTTCAATCACTTTGTCGTTTTTCAATACCTCGACATGGGCTTGCATGGCTTTGTAATTCGGGCCGTTCACATCCACCATGTCGACCAGACGGAAGGTATAGGGCGCGATGCTGACGGTGTCGCCCAAGCCCATGCGCACGTCGCGCTCCACTTCAAACGACTTGACCCCGGTGATGCCCAGCACCACCACGGCCAAACCGAAATGCGCCAAATGCATGCCCCAGAAAGAACCGCCTATGCGGCCGGGTTTGCGGATGCGCTCGACCACATGTTGCAAACTGCCCAGCGCCACCCACATGCCGAGAAACACGCCCAGCGCTGTGCCTAAGGACCAGTCACCAAACACAAACGGCAAGCCGATAGCCAGCAGCAATGCAGACAAGCCGACCCAGCGCAAACGCAGCACCATGTCATTCAAACGGGCTTCGCGCCAATGCGCCACGGTGCCGGGCACCAGCACAAACAACAAAGGCACCATCAGCGGCGCAAACACCAGATTGAAATACGGCGGGCCAACAGACAACTTGCCTAAGTTCAATGCATCAATGATGAGCGGGTACAGCGTGCCCAGCAGCACCGCGCCGGTGGCCACCACCAGCAATACGCTGTTGAGCAGCAAAAACGATTCGCGTGACACCAAGCCCATGCTGCCACCCAAGGTGACTGCGGGTGCACGCCAGGCAAACAAAGTCAGAGAAGCACCGACCACCACCGCAAGAAAACACAGCACAAAAATACCGCGCGCCGGGTCAGATGCGAAAGCATGCACTGAGGTGAGCACGCCTGATCGAACCAAAAATGTTCCAAGCAAAGACAAGGAAAAAGCAGCGATGGCCAGCAACACGGTCCAGACTTTGAAGCTACCGCGTTTTTCCGTGACCATCAAGGAATGGATCAGCGCTGTGCCAACCAGCCAAGGCATGAGTGAAGCGTTTTCCACCGGGTCCCAGAACCACCAACCACCCCAACCCAGTTCGTAATACGCCCACCAGGAACCCAAGCCGATACCAAAGGTGAGGAAGGACCAGGCGATCACTGTCCACGGGCGCGACCAACGCGCCCATGCCGCATCCAAGCGACCGGAGATCAGCGCGGCAATCGCAAAAGCAAAAGCCACTGACATGCCGACATAGCCCATGTACAACATGGGCGGGTGAATCACCAGACCCGGGTCTTGCAACAAGGGGTTGAGGTCGCGGCCATCGGCAGGCACCGGGAACAATCGGTCAAACGGGTTGGAGGTGAACAAGATAAAGGCCATGAAACCCACAGCCACCAAACCCAGCACACCCAGCACACGCGCCACCATATTGAGCGGCAGGCTTTGCGAAAACACAGCCACTGCTGCGGTCCAAGCTGTCAGCATCAACACCCACAACAACAGCGAGCCTTCATGTCCGCCCCACACGGCAGCAAACTGGTACGCCCGGGGCAACAAACGGTTGGAATGCTCGGCCACGTATTTGACCGAGAAATCATTGCTTAGAAAAGAAGCCGCCAAGCAAGCAAACGACAACACCACCAACGCAAACTGCAGCAAGGCCGCCGGTCGCGCCAGCGACTGCCACACGGTGTTGCGCGTGGCCGCGCCCCACAAGGGCAAGACACCGAGCAACAATGCCATCACAGTGGCCAGCACCAACGCAAATTGTCCGAGTTCAGGAATCATTCAGAAGTTTGCTTTCAAGGTTTGACAGATTGGGCGGCGCGCGCCTGGGCCGCTTTGTCCAGCGCGTGCTGGGCTTCGGGCGGCATGTAATTTTCGTCGTGTTTGGCCAGCACCTCGCTGGCGGTCAACACGCCTTGTTCATCGAGTTTGCCTTGGGCGACCACACCCTTGCCTTCTTTGAACAAATCCGGAAGCAATCCACTGTAATGCACGGTCATGTCGTTCATGGTGTCTGTGACCACAAAGGACACATTGGTGCCATCGCGTTGCAGACTGCCGGTCTTGACCATGCCGCCGATGCGAAAGGTTTTGTTACGCGGCGCTTCACCGTTGAGAACCTGTGTAGGTGTGAAGAAAAACACCAGGTTGCTGTTGAATGCGTTCAACACAAACGCTGCTGCCACACACAACACCAGCACGCCACCAGCGAGCAATGCAAAGCGTTTTTGACGCGGACTCCAACTCATGCCGACTCCTGTGATTCGCTGCGTGCCAGTGCCAAGGCGTTGCGGTGCGCTTGTCTGGCCTGCCAGATTTCAAGCAGAATGAACAAGGCTGTCATGCCCATGCTGCCCCAGACATAAAGGCCATAGCCGCCCATCTCCCAAAACTGTGACCAGCTGTCCCACCTCATGCTTTGGCTCCCGACACTTCAGGCAAGGCCTGTACCCATTCGGTATGGCGTTCGCGCTCAACGATGAGGCTGCGTACCCGGTAACACACGATGGCCAGGGTGTAGGCCCAAAACGACAAGGCCATGAGCAACATGCCCCACAGCATCAACTGCGCCATGCTCGGTGAACGTGTGAGCGACACAGACGCGCCCTGGTGCAAGGTGTTCCACCATTTCACCGAGAAATAAATGATGGGCACATTGATGGCTCCAACGATGGCGATCAAGGCCCCGGCGCGGTCGGCGCGGCGCACATCGTCAATCGCAGACGTCAACGCCATGTAACCGAGGTAGAGAAAAAACAAAATCAATTCAGAGGTGAGCCGTGCGTCCCAGACCCACCAGGCACCCCACATGGGCTTGCCCCATAAGGCACCGGTCCACAAAGACAGAAAAGCAAACATGGCACCGGTGGGCGCGAGTGCGCGGGTCATCATGCCGGACAAGCGGGTGTTGAAAGTCAAACCCAGCACGCTCCAAAACGCCATGGCCAAATAAATCACCATCGACATCCATGAGGCAGGTACGTGGACAAAAATAATCCGGTAGCCCTCTCCTTGTTGTGCATCGGTAGGTGCCAGCGCAAAACCTATCCATAAACCAGCCGCACCCAAAACCGCAGCCAGCGCCGCCAGCCATGGCCACAGCCGTGCCGCCAAGGCATAAAAGGTTTGCGGGGCAGCGTAATAAAACCAGCGAATAGCCATTGATTCATTCCAAGGCGATGCGCAAACCTGCACTGCAAGCCCAGGGGCTGAAAAACAGTGCAGGCAGCAACATGGCCAGCAAAATCGACACATGGGCTTGCGCACCCACACCAGATTCAAGCGCTTGCACCGCTCCAGCACCAAACACCAGCACCGGCACAAACAAGGGCAACACCAGCAGAGAGATCAACATCCCGCCGCCGCGCACACCCAGCGTGAGTGCCGCGCCAATGGCACCGACACAAGACAACACGGGCGTACCCAGTAACAAGGAGAGTGAAAGCATGGACAGCGCATCAGCGCTTAAATCGAACTGCAAACCCAAAACAGGTGCCAATATTACCAAGGGCACCCCGCACAACAGCCAATGCGCGGTGATTTTCCCGAGCACCATAAGGCCTAAGGAATTCGGGGACAACAGCATGTGTTCCAAACTGCCGTCACGGTAATCGGCTTCAAACAAGCGCGGCAAGCCCAGCATGGTGGCCAATAAAGCACCCACCCACAACACGCCGGGACCGATTTGGCGCAACATGGCAGGCTCAGGCCCGATGGCCAGCGGAAACAAAGTGGCCACGACCGCAAAGAAAAACACGCTGTTTAGTACCTCGGCTTTGCGGCGCATGGCCAGGCGCAGGTCACGCTTCACCACGGTGAAAAAAATATTCATGGCTGCAAACTCAACATCAGAACCCGGCCACCCAGGTCCATCGGCTGGTGACTGGTGAACAACAGCATGCCGCCTTGGTTCAGGTGTGTTTGCAGCAGTCCGGTCAAGGCCTGTTGTGCGCCGCTGTCCAAAGCCACCAAAGGCTCATCCAACAACCACAAAAGCGCGGTGGACACCTGCAAACGCGCCAGCGCGACGCGGCGTTTTTGCCCTTGCGACAAGACGCGCAATGGCAAATGCATGCGTGTTGATAAACCTTGTGCTGTCAATGCCTTGACCGCTGTGGTGGTGTCCAAGGGCTGACCCGCAATCGCCGCAGCGGTTTGTAAATTTTCCAAGGCGCTGAGTTCATCTTTCAAACCCAGCGCATGGCCCAAATAAAACACCTGCTGCAAAAAAGCATGCCGGGCTTGTGGCAGCGGCTGACCACCCCAACTGAGTTGACCTTGAGACAACGGCGACAAGCCGCACAGTGCCCGCAACAAACTGGTTTTGCCAGCGCCGTTATCACCTTGCAAATGCATGGCCTGGCCCGGCTGAACAGCAAAACTCACAGGCGCAAACAACTGACGGCCACCGCGCTCGCAGCTGGCGTTCACCACTTGCAAGCCGCTGGTAGTCATAACAGGTAACTGCCCGCCAACTGCTTGACCACGCCGCCGGTGGCCATTTTGAAACGCGCAATGCCAGCGCTGCGCTGGGTGTTGACACCGCCCAGGTCCAAGCTGCGCACGCCGCGTTCGCGCAATTCTTCGATGGCACGCCACAGCATCAGGTTGTGCGCATGCAAATCGCGTCCGGCATCTGAGGTCCAACCCACTTGGTAAGTGGCAGCTTCACCATGAATCAAAAACATCATGCCGGCCACGCGGTCACGGCCAACATCGGCACGCAAAGACAAGAGATTGCGCGACGGCTGTTTGCGCGATTCGGCATAACGCTCGAACCAGACCAAGGGCAAACCTTCCAAGCCGCGATCCACACGTTGCTGCATTTCCGCATCCAACAACCAGCGGTATTGGCCGGGGTTGGTGCCCATGCGTTGCACATTTAACTCAGACTTTTCTGCGCCGCCCAAGCGGTGCCGCCAGCGCTTGTCGAGTTGTGCGCGCAATGCATCCATGGGCTTGTCTATGTCCAGCATCACCGTGCTGTAACCGGACATCACGCGCCTGACATAAGGCAGACCGATGTGGGCATCCAACGGTTCATTCGGCGTCACCATCATGAAGCGCAAACCACGCAAGGGCAATGTGTGACGCATGAGTCTGTATGCAGCGGCTTTGTCAGATGCACTCAGGTCTTGCAGCCACAAAGGGCCGCGTGTGCAAATGGCCAATGACAGGTATTTGGCAAATTGACGCACGATGAACTGGGCTTGCGCGACTTGCACGCCATCGGCCTCTACCCTGGCACGCAACACCCGTGCACCCAGAGACACCAAGGTCGAACCATAGGCCCAGTCCTGCTGCAAGGGCGCGGCGGCAGCGGCATGCGCCTGGTCCCAGGCGGCCATGTCTTGCGTGCCCCAGTTGACCTTCATGCGGCCAACCTTGTTTTGGTTACCATGCAACCATGTGGAAAAAAATATTGACGCGCCACCCGGTGCAAACCGTGATGGGCCACCGGATTCCCGAACCGCGACTGACATGGATGGCGGTGCTGTGGGCGCTGGTGTATTTGGGTTTGCCGCTGCTGGCCATAGGTATGCTGATTGACGGCTTGATACAACTGGCCACCGGTGTGTGTACCGGTCTGTGGTGTTACTTCTGAAACAGTGACATTCATGGTTTGGGCATCTTAGCGATTGGCGGTGACGCCATGTCGATCAAAAGTGAAGTCGGATAAACAGTGAC
>CANNRV010000083.1 GCA_947508145.1 Comamonadaceae bacterium | reverse complement strand
TATGTCGGCGACCAGACGCGCCATGCGTGTTTTGTCCATGCGCGCATACAACTTGTCGTCAATCTGCACCGCAGGCGATGAAGCGCAAAGACCTAAGCAATACACAGGTTCTAAAGTGAAACGACCGTCAGCGCTGGTCTCATGCAATTTGCAACCCAGCAAGGCCTCGGTTTGCGCCAGCAATTCTTCACTGCCACAGGATTGACACGCCTCTGCGCGACACACCTGAACCACGTGTTTACCGGGTGCTTTGCTTCTAAAGAAATGGTAATAAGTGATGACACCATGCACCTCTGCGCGAGAGAGGTTCATGGCTTCTGCCAGCATGGGGACGGCGCTCGCAGGGATAAACCCCAAAGCCTCCTGGACTGCGTGCAACAAAGGCATCAGCCCGCCGGGCATGTCTTTGAATTCAGGCAGCAGGCGACTGACGGTCAGCAGTTCAGGGGCTTCGATAGGTTTATTCATTTGCGTTTTCAGTTAAAGAATTTGCTCACACTCAACACGGTGCGGTAAATGCCCCAGGCCAGGGGAATGCCAACAGCTGTCCAAGCGAACACCACCCACATGGGATTGGTTTGAGTGGGACCGCCCTGAGCGCTACCGACCTCAGAGGCACTGGCTTTTTCATGCGCCAGTTTTTTCTCAACCGCCAGTTCTTCAGGTGTCATGAAGTGCTTGGCATTGACCGGGCGGATCATCAGGTTGGCAATCAGACCAACGACCAACATGCCGACCAAAATGAACATGGTCTGGTTGTAAACCTGCTCGCGCGGGAGGCCCAAACCAAGTTGGTAGTCGCGCATGTAGTTCACCACGACCGGACCCAAAATGCCTGCGGTTGCCCACGCAGTCAACAAGCGGCCGTGAATAGCGCCCACCATTTGTGTGCCGAATAAATCGGCCAGGTAAGCGGGCACAGTGGCAAAGCCGCCGCCGTACATGCTCAAGATGATGCAAAAGGCTGCGACAAACAACAATTTGTTGCCTGCCATGGCACTGGCCGGAACGGATGCGTACAAGGCGCCGCCCAAGACGAAGAAGATGATGTAGGTGAGTTTGCGACCGAGTTTGTCAGATAAACTGGCCCACACAAAACGGCCACCGATGTTGAACAAGCTCAGCAATGCTGTGAAGCCTGCAGCCACTCCGGCAATCAAAGTGAGTTGGGCTTTGTCCAAGTCCCCGAATTTGGCATCCACGCCGATCAGGCTGCCGCCGAACACTTCCTGCAACATGGGGCTGGCCATGCCGATCACGCCGATACCGGCTGACACGTTCATGCACAACACCACCCAGACCATCCAGAACTGGGGAATGCCCCAGACCTTGCTCACATGCACATGGTTTTGCGTGATCATGGTGTTGCTGGTTTGCTGCGGCGGCGGTGTCCAACCGGCAGGTTTCCAACCTGTGGCGGGTACGCGGTAGCCCAAGGCACCGGCCATCATGAAGATGAAATACACCACGGCCATGCAAATAAAGGTTTGGTAGACACCAACTTCGGTGTCAGAAGCAAAGCGCTTCATCAGTTCAGCGGCTAGCGGCGATCCAATCATCGCGCCGCCGCCGAAGCCCATGATGGCCATGCCGGTGGCCATGCCGCGTCGGTCAGGGAACCATTTGATCAAGGTGCTGACAGGGGAGATGTAGCCCAAACCCAAGCCGATACCACCGATGACACCGGAGCCGAGCAACATCATCCAAAACTGGTGGGTGTAAACGCCGAGTGCTGAAATCAGCATGCCGCCGCACCAGCAAAACGCACTCACCACACCCGCGCGACGCGGACCGACACGCTCCAGCCAACCACCCCACAAAGCCGCAGAACTGCCCAGCAACACAAAGAACAAGGTGTACATCCAACCCAGTGTGGAGACCTTCCAATCGCAGGTGCTGATGAACAACTCTTGAAAGAAACCGATGTCCGGTCCGCATTTGATAGGTTCTTTGATGCCCAAGGCTTTCGACAGCGGCAACCAGAACACAGAAAAACCGTAAGCCATGCCAATGCACAAATGAATGGCCAGTGCAGCAGGTGGAACCAGCCAGCGGTTGAAGCCATCACCCGCAATGATTCGTTCTTTGGATAAAAACCCCGGGCTGGCAGAAGCTTCAGTGGTCGAGCTCATGTTGTCTCCATTTTTTTGAGTTGGGAAAAGTGCCTGAGGCTTGACTTTAACGTATGCTTTCCCAGCACAAGCGAGTCTAGGGTAATCACTAGGCATACGCAATATGTAGCTTAGTCACTGATAACATGGCTTTAAGACACACAACTAATATGCTTTGCTCAGCCTATTAAATCATGCACAAAGTTTCCATCAAACCGCAGTGGACCATCAGTGATGCCGGGGGTCAAAACTTGACTCCCCGCTTGCTGGAGTTATTGGCCGAAGTGCAAAGCCACGGCAGTTTGTCCGGCTCCTGCAAAAAAACCGGGGCTTCTTACAGACACGCTTGGAGCTTGATTCGCCAAGGCGAGGCGCAATTGGGCATGGCTTTGCTGAATATGGAGCGAGGCAAAGGGTCGACTTTGACCCCCTTGGCTGAAAAACTGGTGTGGGCCGGTCACCGAATTACTGCACGACTCACGCCCATGCTTGAATCTTTGGCTTCGGAGTTGGAGAGTGAAATCGGTCGCGTACTCTCCAGCAGCAATGAAGTGTTGCGGGTGCATGCCAGTCACGGCTTTGCGGTTGAAAAGATGATTGAAAACCTGACCGGCTCTGGTTTGCGTGTCGAACGCAAATACGTCGGCAGTACCGAGGCCGTGGCATCCTTGCACGAAGGCGCTTGTGAGATCGCCGGTTTTCACATTCCTCAAGGTGAATTTGAAGAGCTGGCGTTCAAGCACTATGCGCGCTGGCTGATTCCAAAACAAAGTCGCATCATCCATGTGGCCACGCGTCGCCAAGGCTTCATGGTGGCCAGTGGCAATCCCCACAAAATTTATGAAGTGCAAGACCTGACCCGCAAAGGCGTGCGTTTTGTGAACCGTCAGCCCAGCAGTGGTACCCGTTTTTTGCTCGAATGTTTTTTGAAAAAAGCCCAGGTCGATCCTTCGCAAATCGCAGGCTACGAGCAAGCTGAGTTCACACATGCGGCGGTGGCCGCTTACGTGGCCAGTGGCATGGCGGATGTGGGCTTTGGTGTGGAAACACCAGCCCGGCGATTCAAGCTGGAGTTTTTGCCTTTAGCTACTGAGCGCTATTTTTTGTTGTGCAACCAATCCGATCTGGACAAGCCGCATTTACAGGCTGTGCTGAAGATTTTGAACAGCGATGCGTTTCAGTTTGCAGTCAACCAGTTACCAGGCTATACCGCCGCACATTGCGGTCAGGTGGCGACTATCTCTGAGGCTTTTCCCCATTTGAATATTTCTAAAAAATTCTAGAAATCGAAATAAAAAAGGCACCCGAAGGTGCCTCTTTAGCAGTTCATTGCGGTGATCAATAAACAAAGATCGGGTTGACAATGGCCTGAACCGAACCGGTGGTGCGGTGCGGGCCAACTGTGATCATGCCTTCATAAACTTGTTCGTTCACAGCTTGTTGAGCGACAACGTTTTCCAAAATGAAGATGCCGGATTCAGCCAACAAAATTTGGTGGACGTGGAACACTTGTCCTGCATTTTCAAAAGGAATCACTTCAACAGCCCAAGTGTCTGAGCCGATCATGGCCACGCCCAAAGATGCCAAGTAGCGGGCACCTTGAACACCCAGACCAGGCTCTACTGAACCGTTGCGCTTGTCATCCACGCCAAGCAGTTTGTGCCAGCCGGTATAGAAAATCACCACGTCGCCTTTGTTGATGGTCATATTGCCTTGGCGCTTGAGCGCAGCTTCAATCTCAGGCTGGTTAAAAGCAGTGCCTTCAGGAACAATTTCTTTGCCCATCAAACCGGTCATGTCCAAAATGACAGCGCGAGTGGCTACGCCGGGGAAGGTTTCAATACCGAATTTTTTCAAACCACTGATGCCGGTTACTTCAATACCAGGCGTGCAGTTGTAGAAAACATTGTCGATACCGATGTGTCCCAGTCCGTCCAACTGAGTGCCGATACCCACCCAAGTTTGAAGAATGTCATCGTGGTAGCTGGTCTTGGTGTTGCCCAATGTTTGGCCGTTTTCTTGGCCGGGTTTGACAATGGTCACTGAATAGGTGCGGGGTGCAAAAGCAGGCGTTTTGGAATTGGTTTCAATTGCCATGGCCATCTTCTTGCCTTTTTTGATCAGCTTGGTGGCCGCCAAAATATTGTCTTGGGTGATGTTGTTCAATGCACCGATTTGGTCGTTAGGACCCCATTTGGAATTTATGGCAACTTTCATAAGCCAAGGCACTTCCCATCGACACAAGGCCAAGCAAGGCGCTGGTCAAAATAGTTGAAGCCAGATGTTTGATTTTCATGAATTGTCTCCGTGCACGGGCCCGTGAATGGGTGAAATTTGCTGATCAGGTCGGGCCGCAGTCCCTGTCGAGCAATGAACAACAATGCGTTGAACCTCTTGTTCCCCTTGGGTCGGGGTTTGGCGTTTTTCACGCGTGAAATCTGAATCGCATTCGCTGTCGGAAACCAGTATTTGTCCCAGGCGAGGCATAAAACCGATGTACCAAGTGGGGTCCTGCATTTGCAACTGAACATGGTTCTTTGCGATGGTTTGCGTGAGTTGAACGTCAAACTCCAAATAAATACCGCCTTGAAAACCACGACCGCCATCACGCGCAGAAAAGTTTTTCACTTCAAATGGCAAAGGCCCGGCGTTTTGTCCGTCTTCGATGGTTAAAAAAAACTGATAGGGAAGCATCAGTGATTGATTGCCTTCAGCAAAGGCTTGCAACTCATCCGGGTCGAGCGAGCCGTTGTTGTTTAAATCAATGTTTTCCCGCACCTGCAAACTGTTTTGGGCATCCATTTGCCAACTGATGTGAAAGCCTCGAATGGCACCCTCAGACAACAGCGGCTGCAATTGATAGGCCATGCGCAAATGCGGATGCGCCAACGCAAGGTTTGCACTGAATGAGAGTACGAGTAACAGCCAAGCAGAAAAACGATTCTTACTGATCATCAAAAAGCCTATTCAATTCTTCGGCTAATTTAATGTGTTGTTGCTACAGATTCAATACAGTTTGTCTTGTTTCCAGTGGGGATAAACCCGAGGCGTAAGTCTCTGATTAATTTAAGGGTATGTGTGGTGCCCCCGACAGGAATCGAACCTGTATCACTCCCTTAGGAGGGGAGAGTTCTATCCATTGAACTACGGTGGCAGCGGCGATGATTGTAGGCTCGGGCATTGTGAGCCAATCGTCATTAATTCAAGCAAGGAGACGTGCATGGGTATATGGATTGAACTGGGCGTGTTTGGACTGGTGTTTGTGTTTGCATGGCACCAACTGCGCGACTTGAAAAAAGAGCGGCTTAAGCGTGAAAGCCAACAGCTTGATTCATCTGAGTCGCCAAAAAAATAATTGATTACTTGCTCAACATACGCATCGCATCTTCCAGACCTTTGAGGGTAAGGGGGAACATGCGGTTACTGACCAGTTGTTGGATGATGCTGATGCTTTGGCGGTATTGCCACACACCTAATGGCTCCGGGTTGATCCAGGCGAATTTGGGATAAGCATGCGTGAGCCGCTGTATCCATTCGGCACCGGCTTCTTCGTTGTTGTATTCCACGCTGCCGCCGGGTTGCAAAATTTCATACGGGCTCATGGTGGCGTCGCCGACAAACACCAGTTTGTGGTCTTTGTTGTACTTGCGAATCACATCCCAAGTGTCGAATTTTTCAGCGAAGCGGCGCCGGTTGTTCTTCCACAAAAAATCGTAAACGCAGTTGTGGAAATAGAAAAATTCCAGATGTTTGAATTCGCCTTTAACGGCTGAAAACAATTCCTCCACCCGACTGACGTGCTCGTCCATGGTGCCGCCCACATCCATTAACAGCAACAGCTTGACGTTGTTGTGCCGCTCGGGCCGCATCTTGATGTCAAGGTAACCCGCATTGGCCGCTGTGCTGCGAATGGTGTTGTCCAGATCAAATTCGTCTTCCGCGCCTTCACGCGCAAAGCGACGCAAACGGCGCAGCGCCACTTTGATATTGCGTGTGCCTAATTCAATGCTGTCGTCATAGTCGTGGTAAGCGCGTTGATCCCACACTTTGACCGCGCTTTTGTTGCCGCCCTTGCCGCCTATGCGTATGCCTTGCGGGTTGTAGCCGCCGTTACCGAAAGGCGAGGTGCCGCCGGTGCCTATCCATTTGTTGCCGCCTTCATGGCGTTCTTTTTGTTCTTCCAGGCGTTTCTTCAATGTCTCCATCAACTCGTCCCAGCCCATTTTTTCGATGGCGGCTTTTTGCTCGGGCGTGAGTTCGTTCTCTAGGATTTTTTTCAGCCACTCCATGGGCACATCGGCGGCGAAGTCGGTCAGCATTTCCACGCCTTTGAAATACGCGCCAAAGGCTTTGTCGAACTTGTCGAAATGCTTTTCGTCTTTGATCAGCGCCGTGCGACTGAGGTAATAAAAGTCATCCATGCTGCATGCATCGCTTTGCGGCCCAACCACGTTGGCCTCCATGGCTTCTAGCAGCATCAAAAATTCTTTGACCGATACCGGCAGTTTGGCGGCGCGAAGTGTGTAGAAAAAATCAATCAGCATGATGCTTATCCATTGCTTGAAAGCCGGGTGCGGCTGAGTTGATGATCCAAATGCAATTTCACATTGGGCCATTCACTATCAATAATGCTGTAAACACAAGTGTCGCGCAAGGCTTGTTTTGCCAAAGGATGCGAGTTGATTTGGTGCTGACGCAAGATGCCATCCAATTTGGAGCCTAAGCGTTCAATCGCACGCCTGCTCTGTTGGTTAAACACGTGCGTGCGAAATTCGACAGCAATACACCGCAGTTCTTTAAACGCATGACCCAGTAACAGCCGCTTGCACTCCGTGTTCAAGGACGTGCGTTGCACGCTTTGGCGGTACCAGGTTGAGCCGATTTCCAAGCGCCGGTTGGGCGCATCTATGTTCATGTAAGTCGTCATACCTGCGATGCGTTGCTGTTGCAAGTCAATCACAGTGAATGCCAACATACTGCCGCTGGCTTGCAAGTTCAGGCGACGCTGAATTTCTGCCTCCATTCCATCGGCAGAAGGAACAGTCGTGTACCAGAGCTTCCAAAGTTCACCGTCTTGCACAGCCTCTTGCAGGCCGATCAAATGCGACAAAGCCAATGGCTCTAGCCGCACATGCTGGCCTGACAACGTGATGGGCTGCACTCTCATAGGAGTTCAGCGGTTACGGCTTTGCATGAAGACGAGTTTTTCAAACAAGGTCACGTCTTGTTCGTTTTTCAGCAAAGCACCCACCAAAGGCGGCACGGCCACTTTTTCATCTTGTGTTTGCAGGGCTGCCAATGGAATGTCTTCTGCCACCAGCAGTTTCAACCAATCCAACAGCTCGGAGGTGGACGGTTTTTTCTTCAGGCCGGGCAGGCCGCGCACGTCATAAAAGGTTTTGAGTGCGGCAGCAAGCAAATCTTTTTTCAGCTTGGGGAAATGCACATCGATGATTTGCCGCATGGTGTCGGCTTCAGGAAATTTGATGTAGTGGAAAAAGCAGCGGCGCAAAAACGCATCCGGCAATTCTTTTTCGTTGTTCGAAGTGATGAACACCAGCGGGCGGGTGGTGGCTTTGATGAGTTCGCGGGTCTCGTAGCAATAAAACTCCATGCGGTCGAGTTCGCGCAACAAGTCGTTGGGAAATTCAATGTCTGCTTTGTCAATCTCATCAATCAACAAGGCCACCGGCTCTTTGGCCGTGAATGCCTGCCACAACACGCCTTTGATGATGTAGTTGTCGATATTTTTAACCCGCTCACCACCGTCCAAGTCAGCCATTTGGCTGTCACGCAAGCGGCTGACTGCATCGTATTCATACAAGCCTTGTTGTGCTTTGGTGGTGGACTTCACATGCCATTGCAACAAAGGCATATTCAGTGAGGCCGCGACTTCTTCGGCCAGCATGGTTTTGCCTGTGCCGGGTTCGCCCTTGACCAGCAAGGGTCGCTTGAGGGTGATAGCTGCGTTCACAGCCAGCATCAGGTCTTGTGTGGCTACGTAGTTTTGGGAGCCTTGAAATTTCATCTTCTTTCACCTTTAAGGGGATTGACGCGGAGCTTACAAACCGCGTCTATATAATCTTTGGAGTTTCAATGATTGTCTGACCAAAATGAACAAGTTTTATACGTCTCTCCTCGTGTTGTTTGTCGCCTCTGCGACCAGCTT
>CANNRV010000082.1 GCA_947508145.1 Comamonadaceae bacterium | reverse complement strand
TGCAGGTTTTTCAAGTGGGCACTTTCTTCTTCGGTCACCACGCCATCGGCCAGCACTTCACGGATTTCCATTTCATACATGGCTTCGCGTCGGCTGACTTGGGTGGTGTAGGCGGTAGACACCACACCGGTGAGGATGGCGGCGAGTGCAATCGCCAAAATTTGCGTGACGATGACCAGAATCACGCCCGGGAAAGTCACCGGGTCCACATTACCCCAACCGGAAATGATGGTGATGACAAACCAATGCATGGCCGCAGGGATAGAGGGGAACACCTCGGGTTGGTCGTGGCCTTCGATGATGTAAATCAAGGACGAAAACAACAGGCCGCTGATCAGCAACAAAAACAAGGCCGAGGAAAACGAATCGCGTTCAGATTTGATCGCTTCAAACATATCGTCCATGGCGCTGTTGTAGCGTGACAATTTAAAAATACGCAATAAGCGGAACATGCGCAACACGCGCAAATCGGTGCCGGGCAAGAGCAGCTGAAGGTAAAACGGCACGGTGCTGAAAAAATCTACCAGGCCGAAAAAGCTGAAGATGTAGCTCTTGCGGCCTTGCCAAGCGGTGCCGCCTTCGCCCGCCAGTTTTTGCGCATACGACCAAACGCGCAGCACATATTCCAGAGAAAAAATACCCACGCTGAACAAATCGAAGTAATGAAAGTAGTGGCCCCATTCCTCGTGTATGTCGGGTACAGATTCCAAGATGATGGCCACCACGTTCAACACCACCAGCAAGGCAATGAATATCTCGCAGAAACGGCTGGCCGGTTCGGTCACATCGCCTTCTAGGATGCGAAAAACACGCGATTGAATGCGTTGGTAACTGGATGAAGGGGTAGAGGACACGGTGTTCATTTTTTCAATTTGCCCTGAGCCTGGTCCAACATGGTCTGGACTTCTTTGTCGCTTAAGCGGAATTGCGCTTGCAAACGCTTGAGGGTGTCGCGTTCAGCATCCGTTACCACACCATCTGCCAGCACCTGACGCAATTGCGCCTGGTATGCAGATTTTTTGCGGGACAGCTGATTGGCGAATGCAGAAGCCACGATACCCGTCATGATGGCCGCCATACACACGCCGAGAAAACCAGTCAGCAGTGCGACGATTTCGCCGCCTTTGGTGACTGGTTCAATATTGCCGTAACCCGAGGTGATGGTGACGATGGCCCAATAAATCGCGTGCGGAATCGTGCCGAACTGTTCTGGTTGCGCATGGCCTTCGGCAAAGTGCATCAAAGACGCAGACACGATGGTGGCGATCAGCAATAAAAACGCAGCCGAACCAAACGCGCGCCGCTCGGAATACACCGCAGAAAACAAATCCTGCAAAGCCGAGTTGTATTTGGAGAGTTTCAAAATTCGCAGCAAGCGCAATACGCGAAGAATACGCAAGTCCAGCGTTGGGAAAAACACATGCATGTAGTAAGGCATGGTGGCAAAAAAATCGACCAGACCAAACGGGCTGAAGATGTAGCCGCGCCGACCGCGCCATGCGCTGTCAGCGAATTTCGCGCCCAGCGACCACACGCGCAACACATACTCCAGCGTGAAAAACATCACGCTCCAGAATTCGAGTTCGTGGAAAAAGTCTTTGTAGTCGGCATGTACCTCTGGTACGGAGTCCAGAATCACGGCGGAACAATTGAACAGCACCACCACAGTGATCAGCCATTCAACATATTTGGACAAGGGCTGGGTGGGTTCACCATCCAAAATTTCCATCACGGTTTGTCGCAGGCCAGGCTTGGCGACAGCAGCTGTATTCATAGAAGGCAAAAGCAAAGGTTGCGCAGCGGCAGCGGTTAATGCTGCCCCGCAGTGGTGGCAAAAAAGATCGTCTGCTGGGTTGTCAGACTGGCATGACGCACAATTCATTCACAGATTTACGCGTTAGATTTGCGGGCTTGCAGTTGCTGCCAGAGTGCCATTTCAGAACTGGTCAGGCGATCAGACTGACGGGCTGCGGCTTCGAATTTCGCTGCATCGGTCATCAATGCCAGTTGATGAATTTGTCCCACCAGGTTTTTATAGTGCTCAACGGCCAGTTCCGGTTTTTCAGCGATCAGGTGCACAGGGAGATTTTTTATTTTGTTTTTCTCGTTCTCTTGTTCTTGCACGATGGTTTCAAGCAATGAATTGATCTCTTCGATGGTCAAATGCAAGCGCTTGGCCTCTTGCCGTATCACTGCGATTTCATCGTCGGTTAAATGCCCGTCTTTGAGCATTGCCAGCAGATTGGCTTTCAACGCATTGCGCTCTTTCACCAGTTGGTCACTGAAAGCGGAAGACAACAAGGCCGCAGGAATCGCAAAAATACCGATACCAATCAGCGCCAGCACAATCGTCATGGCGCGCCCCACTGGGGTGATAGGTGAAATATCCCCGTATCCGACAGATGCCAATGTGATCACCGCCCAATAAAACGCAGTGGGAATATTTTCGAATTTGTCCGGTTGTGCTTCGTGTTCAAACAAATAGCCCAAGCTCGCGGTCAACACCAATAACAACATCATGATGAAAGCGGACGCGCTCATCACCGGCCATTCGCGCACCAGTACCTTGCCCAGAATGGCAGTGGCATCACTGTGACGTGTCAGTTTCAGCAAACGCGCCAAACGGAATACCCGCAAGAAGCGCAAATCAAATACGTGAGACAAAACGACTTCTAAAAAGAAAGGCAGGATAGCCAGCAAGTCAATGATGGTCGCAGCAGTGGTGGCTTGTTTGAAGCGCCCCGAGACGGCATGTTTGAATCCGGGTTCTTCCACGCTGGCATAGATACGCATGCAGTATTCGATACTGAAAATGGCCACGGCCAAGGCATCCAATATGGCGAATTCCACATTGATGACATAGCTGATCGAGTGCACCGATTCAAGCACCACCGCCATCACAGAAATAATCACCCAGATACCGATGAAGGTATCGAAAATGGTTTGCATGGTGCCGCCATACGCGCTGGGGAAAACCAAAGCATGGATACGCTGGCGGAACGTGCGGCCACGGTTGAGTTCACTGAATTCTTTGATCGCGGGAATGACAACGCGAAACAGTTTCAAGATTCGCAGTAGCCGCAGGAACCGCAGTGCGCGCAAGTCCACCGGAATGAAGGACTGCAAAAAGAAGGGGGCGACCGCCAAAAAGTCGATGATGGCAAACGGGCTGAAGATATAAGCCAGTCGGGGCAGTTTGCGTTTGTTGAATTCGAAGTCTTCGGGTGCCAGGTACAAACGCATCAGGTACTCAATCACGAACACAGTGATTGAGACAAGGTCAAAAATGTGGAACCAGTGTTTGTACGGCTCGAAAACGGCAGGAACGTGTTCAAGCACCAGCGTGAACAAGTTGGCAACGATCAACAGACCAATCCATTTGTCTATGCTTTTTTGGTGGTTGCCAGCAATATCCGGATCTAACAGCCAGGCGTAACACCAACGGCGAAACGGTAAATCTGAAGAGATATTCGCCTCGACATCCTCGCCCATCAGGGTCTTGGCATCAAGATCAATCAGACGGGGTACTTGATTGGTTGTTTCCATGGTCGGCCTCAGAATTCGAATTCAGCTATCTTGATGGCGTATGAGCCCTTGTCGCACACCGACACACGCAATTGCATTTTTTGGTCTATCGGGTCGGTCTCAATCAACTGTGAATTGATCACAGGCACGGCGGAGCCCGGAGGCGTAGTAATCATTTTTTCTAGCACGATGGCACCCATCAGCGATTCATCATCCGGGTTGCAGGCTGCAATAAATTGAGGCGGTTCGTTAAAAAACGGGTTGACCAATTCTTTGAATTTGGTTTCGGCCAGCATGTAATGGAAACATGCACCCCAGGTGCCGGGGATGGGTTCGGTAATGGGATCGGGTTCGCCATCTCCATCAGCATCCACCGCAGCAGGAATCACAGGGGCTTTGCCACCAGCGCATGCATGTTGTGAGAAATTCTTTTTAAATCGTGTGGTGCCGATATCAGTCAGCCAAGCAGACAGTTCTTCACCGTTCTTCTTGCTGTTTTCGGTGTGCATGGCTTCCAGATAAGCCGCATGCCCCAATTTCGCGACCAATGACAAAATCGCCAAAACGATCAATATAAATACCCAGTCGGCCAAGGTTGGCGTGGCTTTCACGGCAATCGTGGAGGGTGGAGTGGTGTTTTCCATAGCAATGGTCGCCCAAAAATGAAATCTGCTGAAAGTGCAGAAATTGAAATCGGGTGAATGATATTCGCAAAAATTGCGAAAATCATTAAATTAAATCGAACTGGAGTTCTAAATCACCGGCTGTGAGTGGCAGCTATGTACCCATTAAGCTGAATAACTGTCGACAAGTAACAAAAAAGCCTGAATCGCCAATTGCATGTCGTCGGCTGTGGTGCATTCAAGTGGGTTGTGGCTGATGCCTTGGTTTTCTCCGCGCACAAACAACATGGCTTGGGGCAGTATGTCGTGCAGCTTCATGGCATCGTGGCCGGCTCCGCTGGGCAAGCGGTGCAATGGCAAGCCCAATTGCTTGACCGCCGATTCCCAGCGTTGCTGTAATTGCGCATCGCTGGGCGCTGCTGAGGCACGCACTGTTTCCTCTGTTTTCAATCCCAAACCACGTTGATGGCAAACCTGTTGCAGGCGTTGCAATATGTCCTTGGCTAAGGCGTCGCGTTGCGTGTCTGTGGGCGCGCGCATGTCCAAACTGAATTGGCACAGGCCGGGCACCACATTGATAGAGCCTTGCGGCACTTGCAACATGCCAATGGTGGCCACGCTGTCTGCGTCCTGGCGGGCGCGTTCTTCCACATACACCGCCCATTGCGCAAACCCGGCGACCGCGTCTTGGCGTTGGTTCATCGGGCTGGTGCCTGCATGGCTGGCTGTGCCGGTGATTTCAATCAGGTAGCGCACGCTACCGTTGATCGAGGTCACGATACCCAGTGGCAGATTCAAACCATGCAACACCGGGCCTTGCTCAATGTGCACTTCAACAAAGCCCAGGTAATCAGTTGATTTGCGCTTTAAGCCGCCAATCGCTTGGCTGTCCAAACCTGCGGACTGCATGGCTTGTTGCATGGAAATGCCTTCGTGATCCACTTGCGACAACCAGTCCGCATTGAAGCTGCCGGTCAATGCACTGGAAGCCAAAAACGTGGCTTTGTAGCGCTGGCCTTCTTCTTCGGCAAAAGCGACCACTTCCAAACCAACCGCCGGGCGCTTGCCTGCGCGCACCCATTCACGCACACAGGCCATGGGCACAAAAATGCCCAGCCGTCCGTCGTACTTGCCGCCGTTGCGCACGGTGTCGTAGTGGCTGCCGGTGAGCAGCCAGGGTGCGTCAGGGTTGGCTGCATGGTATTTGCCAACGACATTACCGACGGCATCTATATAGACCTCGTCAAACCCGCAGGCTTGCATGCCCAACACCAAGGTGCGGGCGCAAGCGAGGTGAGCCGGTGTCAGGTAGCTCACGCTGAGTTGGCCGTGTTCGATAAAACCGGGGTCGCTGTATTGGGCCAGCCATTCATGCCAGTCCCAGACCTCGGCACCCAAGACAGGTTGCACCTGGCATTTTTCATTCAAACGGGTTTCGGCAATGCGATGAATTTGTCGCAAACATTCTTGGAATTCGACCGCAGCGTTGTGTCGCAGTCGGCGCTTGAGTTCGTTCAAGATGGCATCGGGTGTCAAACCCATTCCGCGCGGGCCGCGCACAGCGATGATGAATGGCCAGCCGAAGTTTTGCAGGTACTCCTGATTCAATGACTGCAATTGCGCGGCTTGCTCCGGTGTGGATTGCCACAGACCGGCGAGCCTTTGTTCGGTCTGCGATTCAGCCGTCAGGCCGCTGGCGGGCTTGGCTGCCAGCACCGGGTGGGCTTGTATCAAGGCCAATTGCTGTTCATGTCCGGCTTGCGTCACGCTGTCGCTCAATGCCCATTTCAAATGCGCCAGACTGCGAAACGGTTTGTGCTTGAGCGCTGCTTGGCCCACCCACGGGCTGTGTTCGTAGATGCCGTCCAACCATTCAAGCAATGCCTGATCGCTGAGCTGATTCAAGGAGTCGATTGAGAATGCGGCGTTTGTAATGGCAGAGGTGTTTGACATCGGGACAGATTGACAAAGCTAAACTGGATGCAACGACTATATACCTGTCTCACTGAATTTCACTTGCAGGAGCCCCCATGGGATTGAGCACACATGTTTTGGACACCATGCACGGTTGTCCCGCTGCCGGTATGGCCGTGGCTTTGTATGCCACCGGTGATTCACAGCCGCAATTGATACGGTCATTGATCTTGAATGCCGATGGTCGGGTCGACGGCCCTTTGTTGAATGAGCAGCAATTCAAGCCTGGCACCTACCGTTTGGTGTTTTCCGTCAAAGCGTATTTCTTGTCGCGTGGCGTGGCCTTACCCGAACCGGCGTTTTTGGATCAGGTGAGTTTGGATTTCGGCATCGCAGACACACAGCAGCATTACCACGTGCCTTTGTTGGTCAGCCCTTGGAGTTATTCAACCTACCGGGGTTCCTGAGAGCTTCACACAACTTTATTTCTGACCCTCACTCAGTGTGTCGAGTTGGAATCGGCCGCTTGCATGCCATAGCCAAGTTTCGGTGTAGATGAGTTTGCGTAAATTCACCGGGGCCGGATAGGGCGCAGCCCGCCGGATCATGTTTTCAATGTCGGCGATCAGCCCCGGCCCTTGACGGGGCGGGCGTACCCAATGGATATCTAACACCTGGCCTTGCGGACCGATCAACACATCCACCACACCAATGGCTTTGAGCATGGGCGGCAGCTTGCCTTTGTAAATGCGATTGGCGTACACACGGTACAAGTGTTTGGCTGCGTCTTGCCTGTAGGCCTTGGGGTTTGTGGCCAGGGAGGCGGGGCTGTTGCTGTGTGTTTCGGGCAAGGCCAGTTCTTGCGCGGTCGGCGGTGCCATGAGCTCGCTGTCTGGTGCTTCGCTTTCAGGTGGCAAGACAGGCGGTGCAGTTGGCTCCGCTTGCGCAGGCGGAGCTTGAGGTTCGGCGGGCAGCGGCGGAGGTTCTGGCTGTGGCTCGGGCTCAACTTCAGGCGGCGGTGGCGGCACAACCGCTGGTGGCTGCTCAATCAGTGGCGGCGGCGGCGTTGGTTCGGTTGCTGTTTGAGTTGGAACTGGCTGAGGCAGCAGTACCGGCGGACGCTGCGGGTCGACTACAGGTGCAGGCTTGTCTGACAAAGTCACCACAGAGCAAGCTGCGAGTTGCATCAGCAAACAAAATCCGGCGAAGCGAGCTAGCTGGGGAGGTGTCACAACGGTCCTGGTGTGTGAAGTCAGTCGGCTTGTACAAGCCGCAAACATAAATTTCTACAGTTCATACAAATGGTTCCCGCTTGCCGCAGGTGCATACTTGCAGTTTCCATCAATTTATCATTTCAATAACTCGGGGTATTCCTTGAATTGGCTGGCAGAACTAGAAAAGCATTTGGCACGCAAACCCGCTGTGTTGGTGTCGGTGGTGAACACCCAGGGCTCGGTGCCGCGCGAGCGTGGCAGTTGGATGGCGGTGTTTTCAGACACCTTGGTCGGCAGCATAGGTGGCGGTCAACTTGAGTATCAGGCGCTGGCATTGGCCCGGCAGTCGTTGAATGCAGGCCTGCCGTTGCCAGCGCGACAACGGGTGCCCTTGGGGCCGAGCGTTGGTCAATGTTGCGGCGGTGTGGTCGAGTTAAGCTATGAAGCGGTGCAGCCAGCCGATCTGCCTGCGCTGATGAAGCGTTTGCAACCGGATTTAAGCCCGCTGGCATTGTTCGGTGGCGGCCATGTCGGGCATGCCTTGGTCAATGTCTTGGGTGAATTGCCTTTTGCATTGCGTTGGATAGACAGCCGCGATGAAGTGTTTCCAACCGGATTACCCATGTTCGTCAGCTGCGAGCACTCAGACCCGGTGCAAGCCGCCGTCAGCGAATTGGTGGCTGGCAGTGCAGTGCTGATCATGAGCTTCAGCCATGCGGAAGACCTGGACATACTCGCGGCCTGCTTAATGCGTCAACGCTTGCACGGCGATTTGGGTTACATCGGTTTGATTGGCAGCGCCACCAAATGGGCCACTTTTCAGCACCGACTCCAAGCCAAAGGTTTTTCTCAAACCGAATTGGCCCAAGTCACGTGTCCGATTGGACTCAGTGGCATACACAGCAAACGGCCAGAAGTGATTGCGGTCTCGGTAGCTGCACAGTTGCTGCAAATATCTGAAACAGTGTGATGCCGCGCTGACGGCTCACAGGTTTATAGTCGCTGCTTATGGACACATATTTTCTTGAATGGGCGCAGTTGCTGCTGCGCTGGCTGCATGTGATTGTGGCGATTGCTTGGATAGGCTCGTCGTTTTATTTTGTTTTTCTCGACAGCAATCTGGTGCCGCCGCAAGACGATGCTTTGAAAGCCAAAGGGGTG